>JBFJNB010000449.1:0-2741 GCA_041633655.1 Lysobacterales bacterium
GGCGCGGACGCAGGCCCAGGCGCTGTCCTCGATCGCCTATTCGATGGCCAGCCACGACCCGCAGCTGGCCGCGGGCTACGCCGATCGGATCCCGGAGGGCGCCCGGGCGGAATGGATCGGCGCGGTGGTGCAAAGCTACGCCAACCGGGATCCGGCCGCGGCCGCCGACTGGATCCGCCGCTACCAGGATCTGCCCGGATACGGTCATTGGCTGGGCACCATTGCCGCCGGGTTCGTGGGGCGAGACCCGCGCCAGGGAGCGCGGCTGGTCGGCCGCCTGACCGATCCCGAGCACTATCACGGCGCGCAGCTCCAGCTCGCCCACGCCTGGGCCGCGCGCGACCCGGCCGCGGCCGCCAAATGGTGGTGGAATCTACCGTCGGAGCGGCAAGACGCCGCCACGGTGCAGGCCGTGGTCGGTCAATGGCAGCGATTCCACCGGGACGCCGCGGAAAAGTGGGTTCTGCGGCTGCGCGACAGCGAGCACCGCGATGCCGGCATCCAGGCGCTGCTGAACGGTGCTATGGAAGTGGCCGAGGCCGAGCGCCTGATCCGCCGCATCGCCTCGCCCGAGCAGCGCGAGCAGGCCTACCACCAGCAGGTGCTGCAAATGGCACGCTTCGACCGCGACGCGGCGCGCGATCTGATCCGGCGCGCGGATCTGTCCCCCGAGCAGCGCGCAAACCTCGAGCAGATGCTGGGGCAGTATGCGCGCGGGTACTACTGACCGGGCTTTCGGGGCAGGGCACAGCCTCGAGGACGGCGGCTCGCCAAAAAGAAGGGCGCTCCGTAGAGCGCCCAGGCAGACCGACTGAGGTCCCACTTCAGTCGCAGGACTCCTCGTCGTCACTCCCTTCGTCGTCACTGCTGTCGTCGTCACTGCCCTCGTCGTCGGTTTCATCGGGCAACTCATCGACCTCGCCGGCATCGAGGAAGGCGGTCAGATAGATCACGCCGTCGAGTACCACGTCGATCACGGTGTTGCGCGGGTCGAAATCCAGCAGTTCCCAGTTGCAGGTTTGCGGACTGCGGAAGAACAGCTTGCCGTTGCCGCCGTTGTTGACTTCGATCTCTCCGACCGGTTCGCCGTCGACGGTCAGGTCATAGACCCCGGGGGGCAGCTTCTTGACCTTGACCTTGAGCTTGCTGTGATTGGCGTTGTGTTCGAACTTGACCGAGCCGGACGCCGCCGGAGCCTCGCCGGTATTGACGAAATCCACCTTCAGGTTGAACGCCCCCATCCCGGGCGGCGAGTTGTCGGACAGCCCGCCGCTGCAGTCGTCCCCGAGGCTCTTGGTCAGGCGGGTCAGCTCGAATTCCCCGCCGGCGATGGCCGGGTCCAGCGCCGAGAAGCGAGCGGTACCGTGGTCGCAATCGGAGAACTCCAGGCTCAGCTCGCCCCATTCGTCGAGTTCCAGCGCCGACGGGTCGAAACCGGCCATGGTCAGCACGCCGCCGGTGACCTCCAGCAGCGTCAGCGTGACCCCGCTGCCGTCGACCGCGCCCTGGCCGACCAGCCAGAGCTGATTGCCCGACGCATCGAACGTAAACCAGTACACCACCGCGGTTGGTGTTCCCTCGACTTCCACCACCTGCAGCAGCAGGCCCTGGCCGGGCGCGTCCTCGTTGAACCAGGCGCCGGTGAAGGCCCCGGTCAGCATTACGCCATGGGCGCTGCCGACGGTCAGCAGCGCCGCCAGCGCGATCGATCGCAGTTTCGTCAGCATGATCCCATCCTGTTTCGCCGTTCGATCTGGCGAAACTAGCACCCGGGGCCGGGGCAATTCGTGAAATCCGTCGCAGTAGCGGGCCTTACCCGGGATTGGCCAGCACCAGGCGCCTCAGCAGCCCGGCGAGGCGTTTGCGCTCGGCAGCGCTGACCGCGGACAACGACTGCCGCGCGGCGTCGAAACGCAGGCCGACCGCGGCGTCGATCAAGCGGCGGCCGACCGCGGTCAACGTGATCTCGACGCTGCGGCGATCGTCGGCGCTGGTCGCGCGCCGGACCAGATCGCGGGCTTCCAGGCGATCAATGCGGTTGGTCATCGCCCCGGTGCTGAGGTTCGTTTCGCGGCACAGCGCGCTGGCCGAAAGCCGGAACGGGGAGCCCTGGCGGCGCAATGCCGACAGCACGTCGTACTCCCACCATTCGAGGCCGACATCGGCCAGACTGTCGGCCGTCCGCCGGGCCATCGAGCGGGCCAGGAACTGGATCCGCAGGATCACGTCCATCCCGTCGGGATCGAGGTCCGGCCGCTGTTCGGCCCACTCGGTCTGGAGCCGGTCGATCGGGTCCTTGGTCATGGCCGAAAATGTTAACAAATCGGGCGCCAAATTATCTTGACATCGAGAGAAAATTCTCTTAATTAGCCGGTATCGCTCCGTTAGGACGGGGTGGAGGAGGCCGACATGGCAACCGATAGAGAGAGAATCCAGGACGACCTGGATTTCGATCCGAGCTACGACGAGATCGACGTCGACGAACTGCTGGCGGCGGTCCACGAGGACCACCTGTACGAACCGCCCCGGCGCGCCCGTCGCGAGCGCTCCGCCTGGCGGCGCATCGAATCACGTCGGGAGCGGCGCTGGCTGAAGAAGCAGTTGTCGGATTGGGAGTCGGAAGACGACGACCAAGACGATTTCGACGAATACGACGATCGTTACTGAACTCGGGCCGGCCACCTTTGCCGCCGGTTGGGCGCGGCGCTCCTCGTTCGCCCGCGCACCTGCCGCGGTGCGCA
>JBFJNB010000450.1:0-2701 GCA_041633655.1 Lysobacterales bacterium
AAGGTGCACCAGTTCATGCAGTTCTGCGTGGTCTCGCCGATCCAGTATGCGCTGGCCGATTTCATGGTCTCCGACCCGCAGCACTATCTGGAGCTGCCGGCGTTTTATCAGGCCAAACGCGATCTGTTCTGCGAATTGCTCAAACCGTCCCGATTCGAGCTGGTGCCGGCGCGCTCGACCTATTTCCAACTGGCCGACTACGGCGCGATCTCATCGAACACCGACACCGAGTTCGCCAATCACCTGACCCGCGAGGTCGGCGTCGCCGCGATCCCCGTTTCGGTTTTCTATGAGGATCCGCCGGCGCAGACCCTGGTGCGCTTCTGTTTCGCCAAGGACAACGCCACGCTCGAGCGCGCGGTGGAAACGCTGCGCAGAATCTGAGCGTCCCCCCGAAAAAGCCGCACTGCCCTTTCTGCGCGGCGGCGATTGCCCCGGTCGTGCGGCTAGCGCCTGACGCGGCGCCAGGCCCAGTGGAACGCCAGGTACAGCAGCAGGAAGAAACCGAGCAGCGCGTAGGCGCCGGCGAAGACGCCGATGAAGATGCGCAGCTTCAGCACCAGCAACAGGCAGCCGAACGCGAGCAGCGCGAGCACGACCATCCCGCTGAGCTTGTCGAAGCCGGGGATTTCGTCGAACGCGACGAACTGCCGGATCACCCACAGGGTCGCGACCATCGATGCGATCGGCACCCCGGCCAGCACTACGTCCACCTCGGTCAGCAGGTTCTGGCCGGTGAAGAACATCATGTAGGCAAGCACCAGCAACACAAATACGCCCGGAAGTACCACCACGTAAACGGGTACGGTCATCAGGCGGGCGAACGACGCGCGCCGGTAGCGCCCCAGGCCGCGCCCCAGCAGCCACACCGCCAGCGGGGTGGCGGCAAGGGCGATCACGACGGGCAGGCGGTAGCGGGTCAGATGCGCGAACAGGTCGGCGAAGGTGATCGGATCTCCGGTGGGCATCACAACGCCGCCAGGTTGCGCGGCGGCTGCAGCCTGCTGATCAGCAGCTCCCACAGCTTGCCCGGTTCGGTGTCGAACATGAAATCGGCGCGCGCCTCGACCACGAACCAGTCGCCGCGCTCGAGTTCGGCGTCGAGCTGGCGCGGCGCCCAGCCCGCGACGCCGCCGAATACCCGGATCCGGCGCTCGTCGGCCAGCCCGTTGAATGCGCTCTTCAAGGACTCGGTGCTGCCGCCGAAGTAAACGTCTTCCAGCACGTGGGAGGTATCGGGCGGGCGCCGCCCGCGCACCAGGAACACCATGTATTCCACCCCGACCGGCCCGCCGAAATACAGCTTCGAGCCGCCGCCATGCCCGGCCAGATCCGGCAGCGCGTCGATCAGCTCGACCGTGGTCGGGTGGTTCAGGATCACCCCCAGGCTGCCGGTGTCGTCGTGGCGGACCAGCAGCACCACCGACTGGCCGAACACCGGACCGGTCAGGTGCCGCTTGGCAATCAGCAGGCGGCCCTGCGCCGGCGCGTCCACCCGGGTCTCGGCACGCGATTGGGGTGTGGCTGCCGGGAGCAGCGCCAGCGCGAGCAGCAGGTTCAGCGAACGAGTCATCGCCAGAAGTTCCGAATCGGGCTCCCCAAAGTATAGCCTTGCCCGCCGTCTCTCTCGCGACTTTCGCGGCCCGGCGGACCTATAATAGAAGATTGTTTCTACCGTCCGGATTTGCCAGCAGATGCGAAGCATTACCGTCGACCAGGTCATGGTCGAGCACCGCGCGGCGTCGTTCACCCGCCGCTCGATCAAGCGCGAGGCCAAGCTCCAGGGCCTGTGCATGGCGCTGTCGATGACCGACCTGACCACGCTCGAGGGCAAGGACTCGCGCGAGCGCATCGGTGCGCTGTGCCGCAAGGCCAAGCTGCCGGCGGCCGACATGCCGGACCTGCCGTCGGTGGCGGCGGTGTGCGTGTACCCGACCCACGTGCGCCGGGCCAAGGAACTGCTGGCCGGCACCGACATCAAGGTGGCCTCGGTCGCGACCGCGTTTCCCAGCGGCCAGTCGCCGCTGGAATTGAGGCTCGAAGAAGTCCGTCAGGTGGTCGCCGACGGGGCCGACGAGATCGACATGGTGATCAACCGCGGCGCGTTCCTGGCCGGCAACTACGCGCTGGTCCGCCAGGAGATCGAGGCGACCAAGGAGGCCTGCGGGCCGGCGCACCTGAAGGTGATCCTGGAGACCGGCGAGCTGGAGACGCTGGACAAGGTGCGCGCGGCCAGCGATCTGGCGATCGACGCCGGCGGGGATTTCATCAAGACCAGCACCGGCAAGGTCCAGCCGGCCGCGACCATGCCGGTCGTGCTGGTGATGCTGGAGGCGATCCGCGATCACTTCCTGCGCACCGGAAGCAAGGTGGGGATGAAGCCGGCCGGCGGGATCGGGACCGCCAAGCTGGCGCTGCACTATCTGGTGATGGTCAAGGAGACCGTCGGCGACGACTGGCTGAGTCCGGAGCTGTTCCGCTTCGGCGCCTCGTCGCTGGTCAACGACCTGGTGCGCCAGATCCGCAAGCAGCGCAGCGGGCATTACAGCGCCTACTACGACACATCGATTGGGTGAGACGATGGAATCGCTGAAGTTCGAACACAAATGGGATTACGCCGCCGCGCCGGAGCAGGCGCCGGTCGAGATCGCGGATCGCTACGGACTGTTCATCGGCTCTGAGTTCGTGGAGCCCAAGAGCG
>JBFJNB010000451.1:0-2679 GCA_041633655.1 Lysobacterales bacterium
CGCGCCGCCGGCCGCGGCGGTGGCATGAACCAGCGCGCAGGCGGCACCGATGATCATTCGCATCAAAGTTCTCCCGAGGGGGCTCGATGCTCAGTATAGGACTTGCAATACGGAGTTATGTGAACGTCGTCACCCGGCCGCCCGCATCCGGGCTACTGTGCCAGTGCGCGGCTGGCCACGGCGCCGGGATTCACCGCCGCGAGCTGTTCGGCGCTGCGCAGCCGCAGGTCTTCTACCAGCGCGCGGAAGCGCTCCTCCGCGTTGAGCGATGCCAGTCGCGGGTCGTTCTCGGCTTCCCAGGCGCTGACCCAGCCCACGGCCAGCGCCACCTCGAGCTTTTCCAGCGCCGCGCCCGCGTCACCGCGGAGCGCATCGATACAGGCCTCCAGGTACGCCAGTTTCGGGTCCGTGACGTGCTGGACGTGCAATCGCTCGACGATGCGATTCGCGCGATCGAGCCGTTCGCGGGCAACGTCGTCGTGACCGAGAACGGCGTGCGCGGCGGCGCTCCAGGTCAGCGCCTCGATCGCGGTCCAGGGCGGCAGGATCTCTTCGCGCGCCAGGGTCGCCTCGAAGAAATCGAGCGCGGCCGCGTAGTCGCCCCTGAGCAGATTGGCCATGCCCAGCCAGAAATACGGCCGCAGCGAATACGCGTTCGAGCCGGCAGCGCCGCCGATGTCCTCCAGCTTGCCCACCGCGTACGCGGTCAGCTCGTCGGCTCGGCCGGCGACCAGCAGGTAACGGGCCCGGGCGTCCTCCACTTCCTTGTTGTTCGGGCCGATCGCCAGCGCCTGGTCGATCTGCTCACGGGCCGCGTCGAGCGCTTCGGCGCGCAGCAGCAGATGGCCCATCAGCGCCAGGGTCACCGGTTCGTCAGATGCCATCGCCATCGCCCGCGACAGATAGCCGTGCGCCTCGCTGTAGTGACCGTACTCGACATTGGACGCGGCCAGCGTGCGCAGCAGCAGGGTCGAGTCGGGGAAGATCTGAAGCTGACGCTCCAGCCGCGCAATGCCGGCGTCGAACTCGCCCCGCTGCAGGTCATTGCCGGCGATGTTGATATTGACGAGCTGGTTGATCGGGTCCAGCTCCAGCGCCCGTTGCAGCACCGCGCGTTGCTCGCCCAGGCGGCCCTGCTCGCCGATCAGACCGCCGAGCCAAGTGGCGGCGGTGACGTTGTTCGGATCCAGCTTGACGGCCTGGCGAAGGTAGCCCTCGGCCTGGCTGAAACGCCCGAGGATCCAGTGCATCAGACCCAGCGACGCGAACGCCTCAGAGGACTGGCCGTCCAGCTTCAGCGCGGTATCGATCAGCGGTTCTGCCTTCATCACCGCGTCGGTGGCCGACAGATTGCCGTAATTGGTCAGCAGCAGATAAGCGTCGGCCATGCCCGAGTAGGCCGGCGCGAACGCGGGATCCTGGTCGACGGTCTGCTGGAACAGCGCGATCGAGCGGTCCAGATCGGCCGGGGTGCGCCGCTGCCAGGCCTGGCGGCCCTGCAGGTAGAAGTTGTAGGCGTCGAAGTCGATGATCCGCTGGCGCTGGTCCAGCGCCGCGGCCAGCCCATCGGTGCTGCCGGTGATCTCGGCCACGATCGCGCCGGCGATCTCGTCCTGGATCGCGATCGTGTCCTCCAGGCCGCGGTCGTAGGTCTGCGACCATTCGTGGAACCCGTCGGCGGTATTGATCAACTGAGCCGTGACCCGCACCCGGTCGCGACCCTTGCGCACGCTGCCTTCCAGCACCCAGGCCACGTTCAGCAGTTGGCCGATCTCACGCGCGTCGCGGTGCTGGCCGCGCAGCGCGAACGAAGACGTGCGCGCCTGCACCTTCAGGCCATTGACCCGCGCCAGCAGATTCAGCAGTTCCTCGGCGATGCCGTCGGCGAAGTACTGCTGGTCGCCGGCCTCGGAGAAATCGTCGAACGGGAGCACCGCGATCGAACCCGCCGGCGGGCGGAAATCGGCCATCGCGGCCAGCGGCTGGACCTCCGCGGGCGGCTCCAGCACGCCGGGCGCGTACACCCGATACAGGTAATACCCGAGCATCGCGTCGAGCACGACCAGACCCGAAATCAGCACGGTCCCCATGACCAGCGAGGCGCCCTCGGTGGTCTCGCGCCGGATTCCCTCCGGCGTGATCTGAAAAGCCCAGCCGAGCACCACCGCGATCGGGAAGCCCAGAACCACGATCACGATCAGCGCCCGCAGCGACCAGTCCGGCAGCTCCAGCGGATCGAACGTGATCTCGGCCACCTGCAACAGCACGAACGCGACCACCGCGTAGGCGGCAATGACGCGGAACACCCGCCGTCGCCGCATCTCGGTAATCAGGGTTGCGATTGCGCCTGCCATCGAACGTGCCGCGTTTACCTGTCTTTCGACGAATCACCGGCCGATTGGTTACCGGGCCCGCTGAATCGGGGCTTGCGGATCTATTCTAACCGGAACGGATTGCAATTAGACGCGCCAGGCGCCGGTTGGGTTTGCTAGCCCGTATGTTGCACGAGTTGCCGGAATTGTCGGTGGATTCCACGAGTGCAGCTTGGCCGATCGTCCGCCGAGGGGGCAACAAGTCCAAGGCCTGGCCAAATTCGCCATCGGCAAGGCATTGTTGAGCCTGCGCCAATGCTGCATCCCAGGGCCTGGGCAGGTGCTTATCAAGCATCTCGCGAATAGC
>JBFJNB010000452.1:0-2678 GCA_041633655.1 Lysobacterales bacterium
CGCTGGGGCGGGCGATGTTCCGCAAGCTCAAGGTCTACGCCGGTGCCGAACACCCGCACGCGGCCCAGCAGCCGGTCGCCCTGGAAATCTGATTCAACGAGTTAAACCCGCATGGCAATCGAACAGTATTACGGAACGGGCCGCCGCAAGTCGTCGGCGGCGCGCGTGTTTATGCGTCCCGGCAAGGGCCAGATCCTGGTCAACCGGCAGCCGCTGGACGAGTATTTCGGACGCGAGACCGCGCGCATGATCGTGCGCCAGCCGCTGGAGCTGACCGGGCTGACCGAGCGTTTCGACATCCACTGCACGGTTATCGGCGGCGGTTCGAGCGGTCAGGCCGGTGCGATCCGGATGGGACTGACCCGGGCGCTGATGGAATACGACGACACGCTGCGCCGGGATCTGCGCAAAGCCGGCTTCGTGACCCGCGACGCGCGCGAGGTTGAGCGCAAGAAGGTCGGCCTGCACAAGGCGCGCAAGGCGACCCAGTACTCCAAGCGCTGATCCCGCTTACTGGCTCTTCGTCCCCCAGAAAAGCCCGCCGCTCAGCGGGCTTTTCTTTTGCACTCAATCGCTTGGGCCGGGCGGCGGTCTTGAGTCCCGCTGCCGGTGAGGGCATAGTGGCGGGATGGACGTCGAGGTCTCCACGCTGACCAAGCTGTACCCGCTGGACACGCTCCAGGACGCCCACCTGCGGCTGCTCGCCGCCGAAGGCCAGATCCGCGATTTTTCTCGCGGCGAGTTCATCTTTCGCGAAGGCGACAACGACGGCGAAACCCTGTTTCTGCTGACCGGGCGCGTCAGTGGGCGCTCCACCGACGGGCGTGAGCGCGACATCGACTCCGAGCGCAACCGCTACGCGATCGGCGACTTCCAGCCCCGCCGGTTCGACGCCGAGGTCACCAGCGCCCGCGCCCGCGTGGTCGCTTTCAACCGCACTTTCCTGGAAAAGGTGGTTACCTGGGACCAGATCAGCCGCTCGGCCCAGTTCACGCTGCCCGACGGCACCGCCGAGTGCGCCCGTTGGGTGTTTCGGATGCTTCACTCAAAGGCGCTGCAGCGCCTCCCCGCGGGCAACATCGAGCGGATGTTCGAGCGCTTCGAGGCCGTCGGGGTGCTGCCCGGCCAGGAAATCGTCCACGAGGGCGATACGGGCGATTACTTTTTCGTCATCAAGCAGGGCGAGTTCCAGGTGATCAAGCGCGAGGCGGGCCGCGACAACATCGTGGCGCTGCTGAAGCCCGGCGACAGCTTCGGCGAGGACGCGCTGATCTCCAACGAGCCGCGCAACGCCACGGTCAGGGCGCGCACCGCCGGCACGCTGATGCGGCTGGGCCGCAACGACTTCGGTGAGCTTCTGCGCCACCCGGTGGTCGAGTGGATCACGCCGGGCCAGGCCGCGGCGTTGAGGGAACTCGGCGGCGAGATCATCGATGTGCGGATGCGCGAGGAGCACGAGCGCCGCGCGATCCAGGGCAGCGTGAACCATCCGTTGTTTCGACTGCGCGAGGAGATGGCCGGCCACGAAAAGGACAAGCCCTACGTGGTCTATTGCGAGACCGGCGAGCGCAGCGCCTCGGCCGCGTTCATCCTCAGCAAGATGGGATTCAAGGCCTACGCGCTGCTGGGCGGCGTCGCCAGCGTCGTGCGTCAGTTGAGCCACCGCCAGAAGCTGGCGAGCAAATCACAGACGTCGAACGCCTGACCGCCCCGCGACCAGCACCTCGTCGGCGCCGCGGCGCGCGAACAGTCCTACCGTGACCACGCCGGGGAGCCCATTGATTTCGTGTTCCATCGCGACCGGGTCGGTCAGATCCAGGTTGTGCACGTCCAGGATCTGGTTGCCGTTGTCGGTCACGAATCCCTGCCGGTACTCCGGCTGCCCGCCCAGGGCCACCAGTTGGCGCGCCACATAGCTGCGACCCATCGGGATCACTTCGACCGGCAGCGGGAACTTACCGAGCACGTCGACCAGCTTGCTTTCGTCGACGATGCACACGAACCGGCGGCTCGCCGCTGCGATGATCTTCTCGCGGGTCAGCGCGCCGCCGCCGCCCTTGACTAGGCGCTTGTGCGGATCTACCTCGTCGGCACCGTCGACGTACAGCTCCAGGGTGCCGGCGTCGTTGAGCTCGACCACCCGGACCCCGATCCGCTTCAGTTCCCCGGTGCTGGCCTCGGACGAGGATACCGCCGCCTCCAGCCGGATCCGGGCCTCGGCCAGCGCCTCGATGAAGCAGTTCACGGTGGAGCCGGTGCCAACCCCGAGCACCATCCCGTCGCGCACGGAGGCGACCGCGGCGGCGGCGACCTCGCGCTTGGCCTGGTCCTGGCTCATTCCAGCGACAGCACGATGTCCCAGTGCTCCCTGGCGATCGGCATTACCGACAGCCGGTTGCCGCGACGCACCAGCGCGAAGTCGCCCAGGTCGGTGCGCGCCTTCAACTCCGCCAGCGTGATCGTGCGCTTGAGCTTGCGCTTGAACTTGACGTCGACCATATACCAGCGCGGATTTTCCGGGTCGCTCTTGGGGTCGTGGTATCTGGACTCCGGGTCGAACGCGGTGTGGTCCGGGTAGCCCTCGCGCACGACCTCGGCGATGCCGACGACCCCCGGGGTGTCGCAATTGGAGTGATAAAAAAGCACTTGGTCGCCGCGCTTCATCTGATCGCGCATGA
>JBFJNB010000453.1:0-2676 GCA_041633655.1 Lysobacterales bacterium
CGCCGGGCGCCGGCGCTGATACGCGCAAGCGTGCTGTCTTGAGCGGGCTTCACTCGACCGGGATGCCAGCGGCCTCCAACTGCGCTCTGAGGGGCTCGAGCTGGCGCTCGAAACGCTTCCAGCGCAGCACCGAGCCCGCGTGCACGCCCTGGCGAACCTGGACCGAGCTGGCGGTGGTGCTGGGCGTCTTCTGGCGGTGGAACTCGAGGCAGGCTTCCTCGAACTCGAGCCCGAGTTGGTCGAGAAGCCGCCGTGTCTGTCCCTCCTGATCGGCCACCAGATCCTCGTAGCGCACCTCGATCAGGCGCCCGCCGAGCCGGTCCTGCCAGTGGCCGGCGAGCCGCTGATGGGCAATGTAGTAACGCCCGAGGCTCTCCAGCGAATACGAGAACTTGTAGGCCCAGGTGAACACCTGCTTGTACATCGAGAAACACGCATCCATCGGGTTACGCACCAGGTGCACGATCTTCGCCGCGGGCCAGGCGCGGGCGATGAAGCCCAGGTAGAGGAAGTTGAACGGCAGCTTCTCGATGAACATCGGCGCCTCGCCGAGGCGGTAGCGGACCGCGTCGATGTAGGCTTTCGCGATCCGGCCCATGTCCTTGCCGGCGACCGCCTCGATCATCGCGGGGTTCATGTTCTCGTCGCTGGCCACCCCGCTTTCGCGCTTCAGTACCAGCTGCAGGAAGACCGTTTCCCCGAGGCTTGCGACCTGGGAATGGCTGGCCAGGATCCGCTCGGTCAGCGTGGTGCCGGTGCGCGGCAGGCCGACGACGAAGATCGGGGTCTTGCCGGAGTCGTCGAGTCGGGTATCCTCGCCGCCGGCGGCCAGCCAGTCGGCGCTGCAGACCTCGATCACCTTGTCGATCAGCGCGATGTCCGCGGCGACGTCGTGGCCGGTGATCCGGGTCACGGTGTCGCAGCCCCGCTGGTAGTACTCGAACGCCTCGTCCCACTGCTCGAGGTCCTCGAGCTCCTTGCCGATTGCGAAATACAGCGGAACGTTGCGCTCGGGCGGCTCGTCGGTGTCGGCCAGAATGGCCTTCATCTGGTCGACGTGGGCGAACCCGGTCGCCTTGCCCAGACGAGAGAGCTGGTAGTGGTTGCGGCGGTGGTTCGGGAACCGCTCGAGCAGCGAGGTGTAGATCGCGCGCGCCTCGTCGATCTTGCCGAGGTAAACCGCGCAGGTCGCCAGGTTGGCCTGAAACACGTCGACCCCCGGCTGCAGGCCGGTAGCCTGCTTGAACATCGGCCAGGCCTTCTGCGGCAGCCCGATTTCGGTGTACACGGTGCCGACAAGATCGAGGTAGAGCGGGCTGTTCGACAGGGCCTCGGCGTAGCGGTCCAGCAGCGCCTCGGCATCGGCGTTGCGGCGTGCCAGCGAGTATTGATTCGCCAGTTCCACCGCGGCGTCGTAGCGCCTCGGGTCGAGCCGGAGCGCGCTTTCAAACGCCTCGCGCGCGCGCGCGAGCTGGCGCTGCGCCTTCTCGGTCAGTCCCCACAGGAAATGACCCTCGGCGGAATCCGGATCGAGCCGCCGGAGTTCACCGGCACAGGCCCTCACCGTGGCCCAGTCGCGGACCTCGACCGCGCGCCGGGCGAGCACGCTGAGCCGCGACAGCGGATCTTTGGGACCGGGTGCGGGCCGGCCGGCGGTGGGTGCGGGTTTGGTTTTCATCTCGATATTGTTATGGAATCGCGGTTGTTATACTAGCCCGCATGTTGCATGAGTTTCACTGGATGCTATCTGTTTACTGAGCTGGATCAATGACCTACGTGAACTTCTCGCGACGATGACCAGCGAACCGCAAGCCGACGCCACCACGCGCGGTTGGGACACCTATTGGCAGGGCACCGGCGATCTCGGCGCCTGGACCGCCGGTGGCGTGAGCCACCCGGCGATCCGCGCGTACTGGGAGGATTTCTTCAGCCGCCGCCGGGAGCAGCCGGGATCGTCCGCGCTGCTCGACCTGGCCAGCGGCAACGGGGCCGTGGTCGAGTGCGCGCTCGGGGTGTTCGGCGACGGCGCGCTGGAGATCACCTGCGTGGACCTGTCCGAGGCCGCGATCAACAACATCGGGGAGCGCTTCCCGGGGGTTCGGGGGCTGGTCTGCGACGCGGTCTCCATTCCGCTGGAATCCGCCACCTTCGACCTAGTCACCAGCCAGTTCGGGATCGAATACGCCGCGCCGGGCGCAATCGGCGAAGCGGCGCGGCTGCTGGCTCCCGGAGGCAGCCTGGCGCTGATGCTGCATCACCGCGATGGGAGCATCCAGCGCGAATGCGCGGCCAATCTCGATGCCGTGACCCGGGTCCGGGACTCGGCCTTCGTGTCGCTCGCGCGCGAGATGTTCAGCGCCGGCTTTGCCGCGGTGCGCGGCGCCGACCGCCGACCCTACGACGACGCCGCCGCCAGGCTCGCGCCCGCGGTCAAGGCGCTGGAGGAGATCCTCGGTGAGCACGGCGTGGGAGTCGCCGGAGACACCGTTGCGCGGCTATACGAAGACGTCGCCCGCATCCACGGCCGCCTGCCCCACTACGAGCCGGACGAGGTGCTCCAGTGGCTGGAGCGGATGGATGGCGAGCTGGAAGCCTACGCCGGCCGGATGTCGTCGATGCTGGGCGCGGCGCTGGACGCGGACGGGTTCGAGCGGGTCCGGGCGGCGTTGAACGGCG
>JBFJNB010000454.1:0-2658 GCA_041633655.1 Lysobacterales bacterium
GGTGCTCTACGCCAATTCCACGGCATTTATTAAGCGGTAGCGCAGCAGCGATGCAGACCGATCCAGGGCGCGTTCGCGCGGCCTGGCAGGGCCGCGTCTCGGGCTGCCTGCTGGGCAAGCCGGTCGAGGTGCTGTCGTTCCGGGAGGGGCGTCGCGGGCTCGAGACCTACCTCCGGGCAGCCGGGGCCTGGCCGCTCCGGGACTACGTGCCGCTGATCGAGGGCACCATCGTCGCGGCCCGCGGCGGGCGCTGCTGCCGCGGCTACATGAATCGGGCGGAACCTGATGACGATATCGACTACACATTGCTGGCATTGATGCTCATGGAAGAACACGCAACCGCGTTCGACACCGCCGACGTGGCGCGCGCCTGGCTCGGCCGGCTGCCGGCGGGCGCCACCTGGACCGCGGAGCGGGCCGCGTACCGGACCCTGCTCGAGCGAATGGACGACGAGTTCGTCAACGGCGCGGACCCGGGCTTCGACCTGGCGGCGTGCTCGGATCACGACATGAACGAATGGATCGGAGCGCAGATCCGCGCCGACCTCTACGGCTGGGTGTGTCCGGGACGCCCGGACCTGGCAAGCGAACTGGCGCGCCGAGATGCGGCGCTGTCGCACCGCGGCGAGGGGTTACACGCTGCCGCGTTCATCGCCGCGCTCGGCGCCGCGATTCCGGCAAGCGCCGGTCTCGATCTGGCTCTGGACACCGCGCTGGAGCAGATCCCGGAGCGAAGCGCTGCCGCTGCGGCGGTCCGGTTCGGGCGCGACCTGGCCGGCGACCCGGGCGCGGTCGAGAGACTGCACGATCGCTACCGGGACTTGCCGCCGGTGCACGCGCTGAACAACCTGGCGCTGGTGGTCTGGGCGCTGTGCTCGGCTTCCGGCGACTTCGGCGCCGCGATCGGGGAGACCGTCGCCGCCGGCTGGGACACCGACTCCAATGGCGCCACCGTTGGGGGGTTGTGCGGGATCGCCGGAATGGAGATTCCGGAAGCCTGGACCCGCGCGTGGCGTGGGCGGATCGGGTCCCATCTTGCCGGCCAGGGCGATCTGTCGCTGGACGAGGTCGTCGCCCGGACCGTCGCGGTCGCCGGGACCATCGCCGGAGCTGGACATGAGAATTGAGCCCATGCTGGCCGCGGTCGCGCTGCTCTGCACCGCCTGTGTCGCGGCCACCGAGATCGCGCACGAGCCGGAGCGCTCCCGCTATCTCGCGCCGAGAGCCGAGATTGCACCGGACATCGACGGAATCGCCGACGAGGCGGCCTGGGCGCGGGCGCCCTGGCGCGAAATCAACCACCGCTGGCTGGGCCCGGAGTATTCCGAGCAGGACTTCTGGGGCCGGTTCAAGGTGGTGTGGACGGAGCAGAGAATCTACTTGCTGGTCGAGATCGTCGACGACGTGCTGTTCGATTCCCATCGCGATCCGCTGGTTCAATACTGGGACGACGACTGCCTGGAGATCTTCCTCGACGAGGACTTCTCCGGTGGCGACCACCAGTACAACCACAACGCGTTCGCTTACCACATGTCGCTCGACAACCGGGCGATCGACATCGGCACCGACGCCAAGGCGCGCGATTATTCGCACCATGTGGACAGCCACTGGCGGCAGCACGCGGACACGGTCGTCTGGGAACTGGCGATCGAGGTCTACACCGACCGGTACGTCGACGACTCCGACCACAACGAGCCGGTGACCCTGGCGCCCGGCAAGGTGATGGGATTGATGGTGGCCTACTGCGACAACGACCGAAGCGAGCTGCGCGAGAACTTCATCGGCTCCGAGGCGGTCCCGTCGGGGCCGAAGGACCGCGGCTGGATCGACGCCGGCCTGTTCGGCGCGCTGGTGCTCGATGAATAAGGTCGCTGCCCGGGAATCCATCGGCGCCGCCGCGGGCGATCCCGCCGTGCGCGGCGAGTTCGTCGACTTCGCCGGAGAGCGCTACTACGCGATCTACGACGTCGACCGGATGGCGCCCTTTTTCTTGAGCCTGATCTCGCACGACGATCACTGGCTGTTCGCCTCCTCGACCGGGGGGCTGACCGCCGGCCGGGTGTCGCCGGAGAGCGCACTGTTTCCTTACGTTCCGGTCGATCGGATCCACGACAGCGCGCCGCATACCGGGTCAAAGACCCTGGTGCGGGTCCACAATGGCGACGCGGTGAGTTTCTGGGAGCCGTTCAACCGGGCGCACGATGCGCGCTATCCGATCCGCCGGAATCTGTACAAGAACCTGCTCGGCAACAAGCTGTGCCTCGAGGAGATCAACGAGGAGCTCGGGCTCGCGTTTCGCTACGCCTGGACCAGCAGCAGCGAGTACGGCTTCGTACGCCGGGCGGAGCTGGCGAACCTGGGTAAAGCAAACCTGCGCCTCGAGTTGGTCGACGGGCTGCAGAACGTACTCCCGGCCGGCACCCCGCTGCACAGCCAGACCAACGCCAGCAACCTGGTCGATGCCTACAAGTGGACCGAGCTGGACGAACCGACCGGGCTCGCGCTGCTGACACTCTACTCAGGGATCAGCGACCGCGCCGAGCCGTGCGAATCGCTGAAGGCGACCACCGTCTTCCAGCTCGGGCTGAACGGGGGTCGGGTGCTGCTGTCGACCGACCAGCTCGACGATTTCCGCCGCGGCAGCGCGATCCGCCAGGA
>JBFJNB010000455.1:0-2637 GCA_041633655.1 Lysobacterales bacterium
CAGTTTCCAGGCGATCCGAATCCATCTCAAACGCGAGCTGGACGAACTCGAGGCCGGGCTGGAGGCGGCGGCGCGGCTGCTGGTCGGCGGCGGCCGGCTGGCCGTGATCAGCTTTCATTCACTGGAGGACCGGATCGTGAAGCGTTTCATCCGCGCCAACTCGCAAGTCGCTGGCAGCCGCCGGCGGCCGGCCGCGACCGGCGCCGCGCGGCTGCGCAAGATCGCCGGCCCGCTGCGCCCGAGCGCGGCGGAAATCGAGCGCAATCCGCGCGCGCGCAGCGCGGTCCTGCGGGTGGCCGAACGCCGATGAACGCGCGCACGCTCCGCACCACGATCCTGCTGGCGGCAACGGTCGCGACCGCGATCGCCGTGGTGTACGTGCGCCACGAGGGCCGCAAGCAGTTCGTGGAACTGCAGCGCCTGGAGGCCCACCGCGATGCCCTCAACGTCGAGTGGGGGCGGCTGCAACTGGAGCAGGCGACCTGGGCCGATCCATCCCGGGTCGAGCAGGTCGCGCGTGAGGAGCTCGGGCTGGTCAACCGCGAACCGAGCCAGGTGATGGTAATCGTCCGGTGAACAAGCGCAGCCTGAAGAAAATCGACGTCCACCGGTCGCGGTTTTACGGGGTCATGCTGTTTCTGGGCCTGTGCGCCGCGGCGCTGCTGGCACGCGCGATCGACCTGCAGGTGCTGCATCAGGAGTTCTATCGTCAGCAGGGCGACGTGCGCCACGTGCGCAACGTGCCGATCGCGGCCAGCCGCGGCACGATCGTCGACCGCAATCACGAGCCGCTGGCGATCTCTACGCCGGTCGAGTCGATCTGGTGCCAGCCGGCGGAACTGCTCGAAGCCGCCGGGCGGGTGCCGGAACTGGCGCGGGTGCTGGGACTGGATGCCGATGCGCTGATCCAGCGGCTGGCGCAGCGAAGCGACAAGGAGTTCGTCTACATCAAACGCCACGTGCCGCCGACGCTGGCGCTTGAGGTCGCCTCCCTCGATCTGCCGGGGATCCAGTTCCAGCGCGAATACCGGCGCTTCTATCCGGCCGGCGAGGTCGCCGCCCACGTGCTCGGGTTCACCAACATCGACGACCGCGGACAGGAGGGCCTGGAGCTTTCATTCGACGACTGGCTCAAGGGCGAGCCCGGGGTCAAGCGGGTGATCAAGGACCTACACGGGCGGGTGATCGAGGACGTGGAGCTGGTGACCGAGGCCCGGCCCGGTCGGGAGCTGGTGACCAGCCTCGATCGGCGGTTGCAGTACCACGCCTACCGGACGCTGAAATCGGCGGTGATGGAATTCCAGGCCGACTCCGGCTCGGCGGTGATCCTGGACGTCACCAACGGCGAGGTGCTGGCGATGGTGAACCAGCCCTCGTACAACCCGAACCAGCGCTCCTCAAGGCGTCACGCGATGCGCAACCGGGCATTGACCGATTTCTTCGAGCCCGGCTCCGTGATCAAACCGTTCGCGGTCGCCGCGGCGCTGGAAAGCGGGCGCTACGCGCCCGAGTCTCTGATCGAGACCTCGCCCGGCACGCTCGCCATCGGCGCGCACACGGTGCGCGACGTGCGCGACTTCGGCACGCTGGACTTGACCGGCGTGCTCAGCCATTCCAGCAACGTCGGGGTCAGCAGGCTGGCGCTGAGCCTCGACGCCGGCCATATGTGGGACATCTACCGCCGCTTCGGCTTCGGCGAGGTCACCGGCTCGGGCTTTCCCGGCGAGTCGCCGGGGGTGCTGCCCGATCACAGCCGCTGGCGCGACGTCGAAACCGCCACGATCGCCTACGGCTACGGACTGTCCACGACTCCGGTGCAGCTCGCGCAGGCATACGCCGCGATCGCCAACGGCGGGCGGATCCGCGCGCCGACCTTCGTCAAGGGGGCGACCAACCCGGACAGCGCGGTGGTCGATCCCGCGCTGGCCGGCCAGATGCTGGCGATGCTGGAGACGGTGACCGCGATCACCGGCACCGGCCACCGGGCCGCGGTCGCCCATTACCGCGTCGCCGGCAAGACCGGCACCTCGCGCAAGGCCTCGGCCAGCGGCTATTCCAACCGCTACGTGGCCACCTTCGCCGGCTTCGCCCCGGCCAGCAATCCCCGGATCGTCGTCGTGGTCTCGATCAACGACCCGGCGACCCAGGAATACTATGGCGGCCAGGTCGCCGCGCCGGTATTCAAGATCATCATGGAGGGCGCACTCAGGCTGCTCGACATCGCCCCCGACGATCTGCTCGACGACCACTTCCTGGCCGAGCGCGGGGGGGCACCGTGAGCGACTACCGAATGACGCTGGCCGAGTTGCTGGACGGCTACGCCCGGGTCGAGCCCCCGGGCCCGCTGATCACCGGGATCAGCGTCGACTCGCGCTTGACCCAGCACGGTGATCTGTTCGTGGCCCTGGCCGGGCGTTCCCGGCACGGGCTCGAGTTCGTTGCCGAGGCCCACCAGCGTGGCTGCGCGGCGGTAGCCTGGGAACCGGGCGCCGCCGCGCCGGCCGCGTTGCTGGAAACCATCGACTGTCCGCACCTGGCCGTGCCGTGCCTGTCGACGTGCCTGGGCGAGATTGCCAGCCGCTTCTATCACCACCCATCGCACGAGCTGACCGTGATCGGCGTCACCGGCACCAACGG
>JBFJNB010000456.1:0-2617 GCA_041633655.1 Lysobacterales bacterium
AACGCGGCGGGCCCGCCGGTGTCGATGCCGCTGCCGCGCAGCGTGTCCATGAAATCGCGCATATTGAGGCGCTCGCGAACGTTCTCTTCGGTGTAAAGCTCCCCGCGCGGGTTCAGCGCCAGGCAGCCCTTGGCAACCACTTCGGCCGCCAGCGGGATGTCGGCGGTGACGACCAGATCGCCCGGTTGGGCGTTGCGCACGATGTGGCTGTCCGCCACGTCGAAGCCGGCCGCGACCTGGACCGAGCGGACGTGGTGGGATCGCGGCACCTGAATCGGCTGATTGGCGACCAGCGTCAGCGCGATTCCAACCCGGTTGGCGGCGCGGAACAGGATCTCCTTGATCACGTTCGGGCAGGCGTCGGCGTCGACCCAGATCTGTTTCATGCGGAGAGGGTACGGCACCGGCGGATGAAAAAAAAAGTTCGCGGGGGCGCGATTCTGTTAGACTGCGTCGTTTTCGGGGCGTCTGACCGGTTGGCGCCCGCCGTGAGCCGTTTGCCCGCACTCATTCGGGCCTCCCGCCTTACCGAAGAACCCCAACCAGCCCGGACCGGCTCCCGCCAGCAAATGCTGCCTTGGGAGGGCATTTTCTGGAGCATTAGCCCCCATGTCATTCGATCCTCTCGGCCTTTCGGCCGAACTCCTGCGCGCCATCGGCGATCAGGGATACACCGAGCCCACGCCGGTTCAACGCGACGCGATTCCCGCGATTCTGCGCGGCAAGGACGTGCTGGCCGGCGCCCAGACCGGCACCGGCAAGACGGCCGCGTTCACGCTGCCGCTGCTGCAGCGCCTCGCCGCGGGTCACAACCGCGGCGGTGCGCGATCCATCAGGGCGCTGATTCTGACGCCGACCCGCGAACTGGCCGCCCAGGTCGGCGCCAGCATCACAACCTACGGCCGCCACCTCCCGCTCACCTCGGCGGTGGTTTTCGGCGGGGTCAGCATCAACCCGCAGAAAGACCGGCTGCGGCGCGGGGTCGACGTGCTTGTGGCCACGCCGGGCCGGCTGCTGGACCACGCCGGTCAGAAGACGGTGGACTTGTCCAAGGTCGAGATCCTGGTCCTGGACGAAGCCGACCGGATGCTCGATATGGGCTTCATCCACGACATCCGGCGCGTGCTGGCGCTGCTGCCGGCCAACGGTCGCCGCCAGAATCTGCTGTTCTCGGCTACCTTCTCCGCCGAGATCAAGCAGCTCGCCGACCGCTTGTTGAACCGCCCCGAGCTGATCGAAGTGGCGTTCCAGCGGGCCACCGCCGAGCTGATCTCCCAGAAGGTCCATCCAGTGGACAAGCGCCGCAAGCGGGAACTGCTGAGCCACTTGATCGGGTCGCGCAACTGGCGCCAGGTGCTGGTTTTCACGCGTACCAAACACGGCGCCAGCCGGCTCGCACAGCAGCTGGAGCGCGACGGACTCCAGGCGGCCGCGATCCACGGCAACAAGAGCCAGGGTGCCCGCACCCGGGCGCTGGCCGAGTTCAAGAGCGGCCGGGTTCGGGTTCTCGTGGCCACCGACGTCGCCGCCCGCGGCCTCGACATCGATCAGCTTCCGCACGTGGTCAACTACGACCTGCCCAACGTGCCGGAGGACTACGTGCACCGCATCGGGCGCACCGGCCGTGCCGGCAACGGAGGCGGCGCGCTGTCCCTGGTGTGCATCGACGAGCACAAGTTGCTCGAGGACATCCAACGGCTGCTGCGGCGAACGATCCCCACCGAGGTGATCGCCGGCTACGAGCCGGATCCGCGGATTCGTCCAGCGCCGATTCAGAACGGCCGCCCGGGAACGCAGCGCCGCCCGCCGGGCCGCGCGGATGGTCGGCGCGCGGCCGGCGGTCGCAGTGGCGCGGGTCAGCCGACCCGGCGCAGAAACCGGCGAACGGCCTCGAAGCGCCAAGCGCGAGCCGCCTTCGGAAGCTAGCCGACGCCGGTAGTTCGATCCGGAATGGCCTCACGCGGCTGCCTTGGTCGGGTCCCCAGCCAATGGGCTGGGCTCTGGCAAATGTTTTGATCGTTGGCGCGAGTCGCGGTTTGGGCGCGGCGTTTAGCGCGGGCGTGCCAGCCGCTGGTGACACGGGGTCACGGTAACGGGGCCAGGTAACTTTACCCCCAACGGTAGCGCCGGATGCCGTGCTCCTGCGTGGCCTGGTACAGTTAATGGCCTCCGTAACCGTGACCTTGCCATTCTTGCGGCTGCGTTTGCTGATCCTGGCCATATCGGTGCTACATTTTTTGTCGCGCAGCACCGTTTGTAGTAACGGCAAATAAGCGACTGAAATTCCAAGCAATCAAATGAAACTCGTAACTAGTTGATCTCCAATACGAAAATCGGAGTGTCGGAAGAGACTTCAACAACTTGCGGTCTTCACCGTCTATGCGTGGCACCGATGATGGATTGGACCGATCGGCACTGCCGGTATTTCCATCGGCTGCTGGCGCCGGATGCGCTGCTGTACACCGAGATGGTGACCTCGGGGGCGGTGATCCACGGCGATCGCGAACGGCTGTTGGGGTTCGATCCGGCCGAGCATCCGGTGGCGCTGCAGCTCGGGGGATCGGACCCGCGCGACCTGGCGCGCTGCGCCGAAATCGGCGCGGAAATCGGCTATGAC
>JBFJNB010000457.1:0-2612 GCA_041633655.1 Lysobacterales bacterium
CTTCGATCCGGCGTGGGTCCGGCCAAAGGCGGCGGCCTTCTTCGGCTCCCCTTGTTTGACGTTTGAACAGTGTGGTTCGACAATGGGGCCAATGGTGAGCGCATGAGACTGATCAATCTGCTCCTGCTGGTGCTGCTGGCCGCGCTGCAGTTCAAGTTGTGGTTTGGCCAGGGTGGTTTGCGCGACTTATCCCAGCTTCAGGCGGCGAACCTCGCCCAGCATGCCGAGAACGAGCGCCTGACCCAGCGCAATCGCGAGCTGGCGGCTCAGGTGGGCGACTTGAAAGCTGGCTCCGAGGCGATCGAGGAACTGGCGCGAACCGAACTGGGGCTGGTCAGCCCGGACGAAGAGTTCTACCAGATCGTCGAAAGCCCCCACCGCCATTGAGCCGCGGCTAGGAATTCCCGGTGTCGTTCGATTTCGAGGCGTGGCCGCGGGCCGGCTCCGCACGGCTACCGCGCGCCGCAATCAGGGTCAAGCCTGAGGATTTCCTGGTCGAGGAGCAGCTCGGGTTCGAGCTCAGCGGCCAGGGTGAATTCGTCTGGCTGGAGATTCGCAAGACGCTCGCCAACACCGACTGGGTAGCGCGCCAGATCGCGCGGCGGCTGGGCCTGCCGGGGTCCGCGGTCAGCTATTCCGGACTCAAAGACCGGCGCGCGGTAACCCGCCAGTTTTTCTCGATTCATCTGCCCGGCAAGCCCGATCCGGACCTGGACGCGCTCGACCTGCCCGGGGTCGAGATGCTCGGGGCGTTCCGCCACCGGCGCAAGCTGCGCCGCGGCACCCACTCGGGCAACCGCTTCCGGATCCGGCTGCGCGATTTCGCCGGCGAGCCCGAACAGCTCCGCGCCGGTGTCGAGCGCATCCGCGGCGAGGGCGTCCCCAACTACTTCGGGCCACAGCGCTTCGGCCACGACGGCGCCAACGTGGAGCGGGCGCGAGCGCTGTACCGCGGCGAGTTGAAGAGCCGCGACCGGCGGTTTCTGGGGCTGCTGCATTCGACCGCGCGCGCGCTGTTGTTCAACGAAGTGCTGGCGCGTCGCATCGAGCGTGGGGACTGGGCCGGTGGCGCCGACGGCGACCTGTGGATGCTGGATTCGAGCCAGTCGATCTTCGGCCCCGAGTTTTTGAGCGAAGAACTCAGCCGCCGCGCCGCGCGCGGCGAGATCCATCCCACCGGCCCGCTGTGGGGCGCCGGTCAGTCGCCGGCCGGCGGGGCGGTCGCGGAACTGGAGCGGGCGGTCGCGGCCGCCCACCCGGAGCTGACCCAGGGACTGGCCGACCTGGGCCTCAAGCCGGAGCGCCGCAGCCTGCGGATGATGGCGCGCGATCTCGAGTGCGCACCCGAAGGCGACGACTGGTGGCTGAGCTTCACCCTCGGCCGCGGCCAGTTCGCGACCGCATTGTTGAGGGAGTTGATCGTGGTTGCCTCCGATCCGGCCTAGGTCCGGCCAAAGGCGGCGGGGGCGGGGGCTGTTACGCGGGATACCTGGGAACGGCCCGGACCAGGCCTCTTCTTTGCTTTCGCAAAACCGAAACCTGTTCCGGGCCTGGCGTGTCAGGTGCCGCGCAAACCGGCCGCGTGCCTTGGGCCTGGCGACTCTTGTTCCGTGGCGGTTGATGGGGTTGCCTCCGATCGGGCCAGGTCTCCTATTACGGGCCTAGGCCGCGGAGGGCTTGCAACCAGCTTTGCAGGTCGAGGACGCCGAATGTGGCCGCGAGCGGCACCAGGCAGGTCGCCAGCGCCACGGTGGCCGAGTAGCCGCGCCAGGTCAGGCGTCCGCTGAGGCCGCTGACCAGCGCGATGCCGCCGCCGCCGCCGATGACCCAGTTGCCCGGCACATTGAACAACAGTCCCACCAGCAGGTAGTCGCGCAGCCCGCCGCGCTGGCGCAGTGCGCCCCGGATGCGCTCGGCCCAGCGCGATCCGGACGTCATCCCGTCCCCGTCCCAGGCCGCCGCGCGCGCCCGCCAGGGCAAAAGCCAAGAGTGGCCCTCGAGCCGGCGCCGGACCCAGATCCCGGCCAAGTATCCCAGATTGAGCCCGACCAGCGTGCCCAGATACGCGGCCAGGACGCCCGGACGACCGAACACCAGCATCAGGAGCACCCCGAGTTCCAACCCGGGCATGTACGGAATCGCCAGGCACAGAGCGTAGACCGCCGCCGCGGTCCACAGGAGATCCGGGCGCCGGCGCGCCTGCTCCAGCATCGCGACCAGGTCCATCTCCAGATCGAGCAGCCATGCGATCGTGACCGCGAGCAGCGCGGCGGTGAGCAGCGCCCACGCCATCAGGCGCGCCAGGCGAGCGGGATCGACTTGCATCGCGTCAGGATAACCACCGCGAGTGGCTCCGCCGTGTGCCGATGGAACTACTGCCCCTTAACCTGCGGTGTCGGATTCCGCGGGGGGGCGGATGACGTCGGGGCAGCGCGGGTCCATCTCGAACACCATCGGCGAGGTCGCCGGGGTGGGGATGAACTCCTCGCGTTCCTGCGGCGCCGCGGTCGGGCGACGGGTCAGGCGCCAGGCCGAGAACATGGCCAGCAGCACGTGCACGCCCATCGTGTAGGCGTACAGCGCGGTGGTGCCGAAGAGCTGCATCGACTGGC
>JBFJNB010000458.1:0-2595 GCA_041633655.1 Lysobacterales bacterium
CCAGCGCGGCGACCGCGATGAAGTGGTGGCGGTCCTGCCAGTCGCTGCCGTGCTGGCCCAGGAGCTTGACCAGCGCGTCGTTCAGAATCACGGTGGGCTGCAAAGTGTGGTCCGGGCTTTCCGCGCGAAAATAGCGGCCGGCGACCTCGCGCAGTTGATCGTAGACCTCGCGCACCAGCGCATCGCCAGCGTCGGCCTCGCCGGCGCGCCAGCGCTTCATCAGTAGCGCAAATGTCTGTTCGGCGCCGGCCATCCCGACTTCTACCGCCAGCCCTGCGAGAGGGTCAGCGGCAGTATAACCCGGCCCCGGCGCCGGCCGCGGTGGCTAGCCCGCATATTGCATGCGTTTCACTGGGCGGTGGGTATTTGCTGAACCGGATCAATCGACTAAGAGAGTTCTTCTTGGTTCGCCCGAAGCGCAAAGTGTCGCGTTGCCGGTTTGTCGCCGAATTGCACGGCGGATTTCGCCCGATCCCCCTTGGGCGATAGCTATGGCTATCCCCCGGCGGACGATTGGCCAAACTCCACTCGTGGAATCCGCCGACAATTCCGGCAACTCATGCAATATGCAGGCTAGCGGGCGTAGGTTTCGCGCAGGTATTGGAGGATCGCGGCGGATTCGAACATCTCGGTGCCGGTGTTGGGGTCGACCAGATACGGGATCCCGACCCGGCCGGCGCGCTTGAGCAGCGCCTTGCGGTTTTCGAGCTCGGCCCCGGGGGCGATGTTCAGTCGGTCCCGGAGCGCCGGCGGCACCCAATCTCGCAGCGAGGTGCGCCCGGCGCTGCGCAGCAGGTACGGGATTTCCAGTTCGCACAGCAGTTCGCGCACCGGGCGCGCGAACGGGCTGCCCTCGAAGCTGTACAGCTCCAGCGGCTCGGCCGGCCCGCGCGACGCGCGCGCGCGCATCCCGCGCCCCATCCGGGGCAGGCCTGACAGCGCCGAGCCGAACTGCTGCAGGCCACCGAGGCGCCACTTGATCGGGAGCGGCCGGTCGCCGTAGGTCTGATAGAGGTATTCGACGATCGCGAGCGATTCGTACATCCGCCGCCCGGTGTTGGGGTCGACCAGGTACGGAAACTGGGCCTTGCCGCCCATCTCCCTGACCTTCGGCCGGAACCGCGTGCCGCCCTTCGGGCACGGGTAGATCAGCGCGTCCAGATCCAGCTCGGTCAGCGCTTCGCGCACCAGCCGGCAGAACGGGCAGCCTTCGAATTCATAAAGCTCGAGCGTCGCCTTCGGTTTGCGCTTGGCCGGCTCGGTGTTGATTCCGGTCCAGCCGCGCAGCGCCGAGGTCATCGACGAGGTGGCGATATCGACCCCGCGCGCCAGCGGGTTTTCGGTCAGGGGTGATGTCATGGGATTCAGCCGTGCGTGTTACTGGTCCCAACATTGGGCCGACCGGCCGCCGGGTCAAGCCCCGGATCCTGCGGTCGGGTCAGAATTCCTCGGCGGGCACGTCCACCGCCGCGGTCTCGACCTCCCACTCCTCGTCCCAGGGGTCGAATTCGTAGCGGTCCGACAGCGGGAACCCGGGCGGGCGGGTGTCCTCCAGCCGGCGGTCGAACAGGATCCGGGTCGCGAACCGCGGCTCGGTCGCGGTCAGGGTGCCGGCGGTCAGGCTGCCGTAGATGGTCAGCTTGTCGTAGTGGCGCAGCCGGTAGCCGCTGACCTGGAACCGGCGCCGGGCGTAGATCGCGGCGTGGATGTCGAGGTCGCCATCGCCGCTGATGCGCGGGTGCGCAACCTCGACCGTCCTGTCGCAGACCAGGCCCAGGTAATCGCCGGCCTTGGGCAGCGCGTGCGGATCGCGCGCGTAGGTCAGATTCCCGGTAATGACGATGCGCTCGGGCGAATACACCAGCACCCTGCCGCGCAGGCTGCCGCTCAAATAGAGCTTCTTCTTGCGCGCCCCAACCAGATACAGCGCGCGGTCGGCCGGGATGCGCTCGATCGCTTCGCCGACCGCGGAATCGACCACCTTCCAGCCGTAGGTGCCGTCGGCGTAGAAGGTGACCCGGGTGTGCTCGTCGAAGAACCGGAGCTGCCGCGGGTCGACCTCTTCGTCGGCCGGAAACGGCAGGAAGTGCTGCGGCAGGATGATCTTCCCGACCGCGGTCTCCAGCCCCCCGAGGAAGATCTCGTCGCGCCGAATCCGGCCCTCGGAGCGGGTGGTATCGATGCCGCGGGAAGAAGCGGTCGTGACCTTGCCGAGGAAGCGCGGCTGGGCCTCGCTGCTGGCATTGAGGTTCATCGTCGAATTGACGTGGAACCGTCCGTCGAGTTCGTCGTCGTGGATCTGCACCTCGGGGTCCCAGCGATCGACGAACTGGGCGAAATTGGAAAACGCCAGCCGCTTCATCCGCATGCGGGTGGACAGCCGGCGGCCGGCTTCCTCGGTGCTGATCTCGACCCAGACGTGCTCCATGTCCATCTCGTCGGCGGCCGGCTCCGGGCTGAACGCGGCGCGGTATTCGCGGCCCTGATACTCCCACGACAGCCCGCTCTCCGCCGGCGCCATCCGCGAGTAGGTCTGGCTCCACTTGCTGATCTTCTTGCTCAGCATCCGCCGCTGCTCGGGCGACATCGGCATCC
>JBFJNB010000459.1:0-2576 GCA_041633655.1 Lysobacterales bacterium
CGCGTAGATCCGGCCCCGGTCGTCCAGCACGACATCCTCCGGCCCATGGTCGGGTCCAATCGGCAGCAGCTCGACCCCGGCCAGGCGCTTGTTGATCGCGAACGCGCCCGTGTAGCCGGGGTTGGGCGGCGCGCGCCACGCGAGCGGCTCGATCGGCACCGGCCAGACCAGCAGATAAGCGAGCACGAGCGCGATCCCGGCCAGCAGCACCCGGAGGGCGTTTTTCATCGACATGGACCACTCGCGATCATTCGAGCGGGGCGGTCATGATCACGGTGCGGCCGAGGTAGGGCACGAGCGCGGGGTCGAAGTGCGCCGGCGGGTGTTCCGGCGCCGGCGCCTGACCGATGAGGTGAATCTCGTCGCCGGCGATGAGCCCGGTGGTCGCGGTCATCCCGGGATTGGCGAATTCCAGGTCGACCGCCGCGGTGACCGCGCGCAGCCCGGGGTCGAGCTTCAGGCGCACCAGCCGCCACGGTTCGAGTCCGTTCTGCACCGCGACCAGATCGCCCTGGTGGAGGTACATCCCGTCGATGCCGTACAGCGGCACGTGCTCGGGCGAGTCCAGATACCGGGTCTTGCCGTCGGCGAGATCGATCACCGCGATCCCGACCGGATACGAGGAAGTGATCAGATACCGGCCGTCCGGGGTGACGGCGATGCCGTTGCTGCCGTAGATTGGGCGGTCGGTCGCGACCGGCTCGATAGTATCGCCGTCGGCCGCAACCCGGCCGATGATCGCCCCGCTCAGGAAAAGATCGCCGTTGGCGCCGACGGTCACGTCGTTGTAGCCGTGGCCTACGTCCTCGCCCAGGATCTTGCGCCTCGCATCGCCGCTGGCAAGGTCGAAGCCGAACACGCCCGAATGGACCGGCGCATCCTCGTCGTAGCCCTCGGTCAGGAAAAACGAGGCCCCCACCACCCACAAAAGCCCGCGCGCGGGATCCACCGTCATCCCGATCGCGGCCAGCGGGCGTCCTTCGTGCGCGACCGCGGCGAACTTGGCCAACTGGCCGCGCTGGTCGACGACGAACACCTCGCCGGTGCGCATGCTGCCGAAGAACAGCCGCCCGGTGGCCGGATCGCCGGCGATCCCTTCGGGGATCAGTCCCAGCCGGTCGAAGGTGTAGCGGTTGCGGCCGCGGGAGACCGGTCGGGTCGCGGCCTCAAGCGTGGCCAGCAGTTCTTTGAAACGCGGCAGCTCGCGCAGCGCGGCGAAGTTCTCGTCGGCGGCGACACCGAAGTCCACCCGGGCCGCGGCCAGCTGCTCGAGCACTGCCAGCGCCTGATCGGGCCGACCGGTACGCGCGTAGCCGCGCGCCAGCGCGTAGCGGGTGTAGTAGCTGCCCGGGTTCTTCTGAAGCGCCGCTTCCAGCGCGCGGGTGTATGCCGCGTCGTCGCCGGCTTCGCGTGCGCTGGCCGCGTCCCGCAGGTGCTGCTGCGCGCCGGCGGCGTCGATCTCGGCCCCGGAGGCGGGCAGGGCGGGGACCAACAGCATCCACCCGAGCAGGAGCAAGCGTCGGTTCATGGTTGCGCGATAGTAAGGAATCGAGGGCTTTTTTGCCAAAGGGCGGCGATTGCCTAGAATGACAAACAGGCAGCGGGGAAATCCCGAATGGCACCTGAGCCCCAGCACAGTCGAGCGGTCGGACTGAGCATCGATGCGAACAGAGCGATCACGATTCTGTTCGTGCTGCTGCTGGTCGCGGAGGTGTTCTTCGTACTGGCCGACGCGATCATCAACGTCGAGCGGCTGACCGATCTCGGTCCGATCCGGCGCTTTTTCAACATCACCCGCGAGGACGGGGTGGCGTCCTGGTTCGGCGTGACCCAGACCTGGATGGTGGGCCTGACCGCGGGGCTGTTGTGGGTCGTGGCGCGGGCCCAGGGCGCGCCGCGCTGGCGCCGTGTCGGGTGGGCGATACTGACTCTGTTTCTGCTGTACATGGCGCTGGACGACGGCGCCAAGTTCCATGAGCGCATCGGCTCGTCGCTCAAGGAAGTGGTGCTGGACGATTCCGATGCCGACCATATCGGCTTCTTTCCGAGCTACCCGTGGCAACTGGTGTTCGTGCCGATCTTCGGCGCGTTCGGGGTTTTTCTGCTGTGGTTCCTGAACCGCGAACTGACCGCGACTGGCGACAAGCTGCTGGTGGTGGCCGCGATCGGACTGCTGGTGCTGGCGGTGATCGCCGATTTTTTCGAGGGGATGGACAAGGACCACGCATACAACCTGCAGCGCTGGATTCGCGAGGCCTGGGACCTGCGCGCATCCACCGTCAGGCATTACTCCAAGGCGCTCGAGGAATTCATGGAGATGCTGGCGATGACGCTGCTGTGGGTCGTGTTCCTGCGCCACCTGGTGCGCACCGCGCCCACGCTGGAGGTTAAGTTCCAAAACCCGCCGCGCTGACGCGTCAGTCGGGCAGCGGGATGAACTCGTCGTCGCCGGGAACCATCGCGAAGCGGCCTTCGCGCCAGTCCGACTTGGCCTGCTCGATTCTCTCTTTGGAACTGGCGACGAAGTTCCACCAGATATGGCGCTTGCCGATGGGATCGCCACCGATCACCATCAG
>JBFJNB010000460.1:0-2561 GCA_041633655.1 Lysobacterales bacterium
AATCCTGCTCGATCCCGACCCGCGCTTGGTGCGCCCGGGCGCCGATCCCGACAGCTGGTCGCTCGATTTTCTGCTCGATTACGCCAAGGCGATCGACCAGAAGTTCGTGAACTTGAAGCCGGGCGAGCTGCGCATCACGGTCGATCGCGCGGGCAAGGCGACGGTCAAGTTCGTCGGCTTCCCGGGCGGCGATTTCAGCGAGGTCGTCGACACCAACCGGGTACAGACGATCGACACCCCGAACGGACACGCGATCAAGGCCTATCTCGGCGCGCGCGACGACGCGTTCTTCAACGACCTGCCGGGCTTCTTCCGCTCGATCAACTATGCGCCCCAGTTCTACAAGGTCTCCTGGCAGGCCGAAAAAGAACTGCGCGAGATCGCGACCCCAAAGACCCTGCTGGAACTGGAGGGCAATACCTGGTTCAACTTCGATCCAGCCCGACCCAACCACGGCGATCCGCTGAAGCTCGACCTGCCGCCCGGCGCGCCGGAGTCGATGGTGATCCAGCCGACCGCCTACAAGAAGGACGCCAACGGCAACTACCGCTTCGTCTACAGCGGGCGCGACGCGCAGGCCGGGATCAACATCAACGCGCTGGTGTTCGAGATACCGCTCGCGTTTCTGACCACCGATCCGAGCAACGAACGGATCGTCAACGCCTGGGGCGAGAGCTGGGTGCTCAAGGCTTCGGACAAGATCGACACGATCCCTGACGAGCCGGAGCGCAACCTGTGGCCATGGCTGGTGCCGGTCCTGCTGTTGCTGCTCGGGCTTTTTTGGCTGGTCAGGGGCACGCACAAGAAAGGGCGGATCCGCGGGCTGGTTGTCATCGTGCTGGGGATCGGCGCCGCGGTGCTGGTCAATTTCCTGTTCGCCGGCCCGGAGGCTGACCTCGACGAGCAGATGCGGCAGTACAAGATCGTCGACACCGACGGGGTGCCATTCGAGGACGCGGCGCTGAGCGAGCGCCTGCACACGCGCCAGCTCGGGGCCAACAACCTGCAACTGGTGCGGGCGTTCGCGATCCGCACCGCGCACTTAGGGTGGGGGTTCGGGCCCTCGATCGCCGCGCTCGGGCTCAGGAGCGCGTTCGACCACGGCGACGAGATGATCCCGCAGCACCGCACCTACAAGACCGCCGTCGCGGCGTTTCCACGGGTCAAGCGGGTCCTGTTCCAGGAGCTTCGGATGCCCGACGATTCGTGGAAGAAGACCCCCGGGGTCAACATCCCGCTCAAGCGCGGCTTCGAGGTGTTCATCCCCAACGTGTGCGCGATCGACATGGACACCACCGGCACCTGGCCGTTTGGCCGGCGCCTGGAAGACCAGGTTGCGACCCGTTTCCTGGCGGTGTTCCTGGACATGTCGCAAAAGGTCAACGGGCAGCCGATCCACGTCGACATCCTCGGCGAGCAGGCGCTGTGGGACGCCGCCCCGATCGAGCCCAAGACCCCGCCGAACCCGCTTTTTAACGACAAACCGTTCCTGACCGAGTTTCCGTACCTGGCCGATCCCTGGTAGGTCGTCGCTCCGGGCCCGGGGCCGAGGTTTGGAAATCGGCCGTGACCAGCCAGTGGCAGGACGCGTTTCGCCGCTACGAACTCATCGCCGGCGTCTGGCCCGTCGACGCAGACTCCAGGAAGCTGCTGCGGGACGCCGTTTTTGCGAGCGTGCCGATGGCCCCATTTCTCGAGCGCCTGAAGCCACAGGCGCATGCTCCGTTCACCCGGAAGGCATGCAGGCAGATCGACGCGCTCCAGCCGCTGTTCGCCAATGCCTGGCGTCGCGGCAACGTCCGGCCGGACCTGGAGATCTTCGAGGACGTGTATCACGCCGCGATTTACCTGCTCTGGTCCGATTGGACCGGGATGCACTGGTTCCGGGGCCAGCGCCGCCAGCAATGGCCCACCACGCCCGCCATTTATCGAGACGAGGCGTCCGATGACAAGATCGCCGCCGCGGTCGCCAATGTGGCGTCGTTCTGTGAGTACCTGGAGCGCCAGTACCCGGCCCCTCTGAGCGAAGTCCAGTGCGTTGCAGTCGCGCAGCACTACCACGTTCCGACCTGGCTCCTGGATGCGACTCGGTCGCCCTGGATCGCGCTCTATTTTGCCTCCCTCGACGGCGAGGAGAACGATGTCGGCGTGGTCCGCCAGATCGACCCGCATTACTGGCGGGGCCTCGATACCGGGGTGGTCGAGATCAGCGTCCCGGGCGTGCGCCGAATCGAGAAGCAGGAGGGCGTTTTCCTGGTTGCCCCCCATCCCGATCTGTTCGACCAGTACGTCGGGTTGGAGCTCAGATTCAGGCAGCGATCAGGGCTCGCATTCGAAAGTCACGTGTTTCAGACCGGTGCGGACCTGCTGCGCGCGCACGACCCGATCACCGCGGTCGTGGACGCGTGGCGTCAAGAGCAGCCGGCAAGCGTGCGGGGCTTGAGCGAGCCGCCTCCTTTGACGAGTTTCTCGCCGCTGACAGGCGAGGATTACTTCAACCTCGCGGTGTCGAGGCACGCCGCCAGGCGCGACCTCTCCGCTGCCGAGGAGGCGGCGCTGCG
>JBFJNB010000461.1:0-2561 GCA_041633655.1 Lysobacterales bacterium
CAGTAGCAGTCCAGTTCCGGGATCAGTTTCCGGATCACCCGGTCGGACAGGCCGACCCCCTTCAGCAGGGGCCCGAGCACGTCGGCCAGAAACTCCTTGCGCGAGTTCTTGCCGGGCAGGCGATCGTAGCGCGACAGCGTGAACTTCTTGGCCTTGTCGACCGCCTTGAGACTTTCGAGCGCGTGCTGCCGGTCGCGCAGATCGAGCGGCGCATTGTAGCTTTCACCGCGCTGGCTCAGGACGTCGTGGTTCAGGTCGCCGTAATAGGCCAGTTCCTTGCCGGCCTCCTCGAAAAGGGCCACCGCCTTTTTCCGATCACGCCCGAGACCGAAGGCGATCGCATCGCGGCACAGAGCCCCGAGTTGCGCTGCCTCGGGCTTGAATCCGCGGCAGTGGGCATAGATCAGCGTCTTGGCCCTGGCGCCGGCTTCGGCGGTACTGTGCTTCGCGCTCATCGGGTCGTCCGGTAGATCGCGAGCCGGGCGCGCCCGCGGCCGCCCTCATCGGCCAGGAACAGCGTGCCGTCGGCAGCCAGCGCGATCCCCTCGGTCTGGCGGTGCTTCGCGCCGGCCGGCAGCGCGAGCGCCGCCAGCGATTCGCCGTCGGCGCTGACCACGAGCAACAGCGGCGTCCGGGCGCTGATCATTACCCGGTTGCCCGTGCGCGGATCCACGTCGATACCCGAGGCCTGATAGCGGGACACGCCGATCCGTTCGGTCAAATCCGATCTGGACAGGACCAGGTCCCGATCCGGCTGGCGCGCCTGGCGGTCGACCGACCAGGCCACGACCTTCAGCCCGACTTTCTTGGAATCGACGGACTTGCACGGGAGCAACAAGATGCGCGCGTCCGGGTCGAACGCCAGTCCCTCGAATTCGCACTCGCGCTCGAGACCCGGATCGTGGAACTCGAACTCGACCCGTTCGTCGGGGCCGCCTTCCGGACCGAGGTAAAGTTCGCCGCGGCTGGTCGAGAGCGCGACCCGACCGTCGAACACCGCGATCCCCTCGAAGTCGCCCTCGACCCCGTCCCGGCCGAAGGCGAACGACTTGGCGATCCGGCCGCCTCGATAGTCGAGTTCGTGAACGATCGCGCGCTCGTCATCGTGGGCCAACAGTCGGCCGTCGGCGGTCAGCGCGAGGCCGGAGATCTCCCTCAGCGCCGGAGGCAGCTTCCACCGGGTCACGGGTTCCGGGTCCAACGTCAACCCGGAGCGCGTCGCCAGCACCGGGCCGTTGGCCGAAGTGTGATCGCAGCCACCCAGCAAAGCGGGCAGGATCGAAAGCAGCAGCGCCGCGGCCAAACTCGGCGCCATCACGCCGTTCGCACCGCTCTAGCCCGCATGTCGCACGAGTCTAATCATCCGGCTCTCCCCCGCCGCGGCGCGTCAGCAACGAGAAAAACGGACTGTCGAGGCCGCGGCCATACTCCAGCTTCCACAACACCAGGTTGGCGTAGACGAAGGTGATCGACATCACCGTGGCCACGTCGAGCGCGCCGATGCCGGCCCCGAGACCGATGCCGATCGCCACGAAAATGTACAGCGCATGCGAGGGGCGCGCCAGCGTGAACCGGAAGCGCACCGCCGCGACGATCCCGGCCAGGCTGAACGCCAGCGCGATGCTGTTCTGGACGATCATCGCGATGCCGGCCACGATGATCGGCAGCACGACCACGGTCTGCACGAACGCGGGCTCGACCATGCTGGTGCGGCTGGTGATGAAATAAACCCAGGACACCGGCAGCATCAAAATGACCGTGCCGGCGATGGCGATCAGCAGCCGGATCGAGTCCAGCGGATCCATCAGATCGCGGGCCGGGGTCCGCACCAGCTCGAACTGATCCGCGCCGGCGTCCAGCAGCGCGCGCAGGCCATCCAGCGGCAGGAACTGACGGATCTCGGGAAAAAAACGAGCGAGCAGGAAGAAGCCTGCGATGAACGCGACGTAGTACAGCGTGATCACGCCGATGGGAATGGCCAGATTCGACGACTTGCGCATGATGGCACCGTCCGCCGCGGATGGGGGCAGAATACTGTGATCATGCGGGGATAGAAAGCTCCCGCCGCAGCCTTTGGTGAGAGATTTCCCGTCGTGTCGACACCGAGACGGTGTGAACACCCACCCTTGCGAACCCTGCGAGCTGGGGGCTTGGGCTCGTTCCTGGCCAGCGGCTCCCGCGGCTGATGCTATGCTAGCAGCGTCCGATTCCAGCGGGGCATCCATGGCCGGTGATCTCTTGCAGGGATTTTTCCTGGGAGAGCTGCTCGTCGAGCCGCTCAAGGGGCGGGTGACCGGGAGTGACGGCTCGACCCATCTGCCGCCCAAGGCGACCGAGGTGCTGGTCTGCCTCGCCCGCTCTCCGCACGAGATCGTCGAGCGGCAGATTCTGCTGGGGGAAGCCTGGGGCCCCGGGCGCGGCAGTAACGAGGCACTGAGCCACGCGGTCGGGGAGATTCGCCACGCGCTCGGCGACGATGCCGACGCCCCCCGTTTCGTGCAGACGCTCCCGCGCCGCGGCTACCGGTTGCTGGTCGATCCGGTGCCGGTGGAACGCGAAGA
>JBFJNB010000462.1:0-2556 GCA_041633655.1 Lysobacterales bacterium
GCGCATCGGCAGTTCGATCCCGCCCGGCGGCACCTCCGGGTAGTCCTTGTTGCCCAGCAGCGGCAGGTCCAAAAGCCCCGCCATCGCCTCGGCCACGTCGCGCTCGGACACCAGCCCGAGGCGGATCATCAGCCCCAGGAAGCTCCCCTCGCTCTCGGCGATCAGGCGCTCGGCCTTGCTCAGGTCTGATTCCCGCAGCCGGCCCTTGGCGACCAGGTTATCGCACAACTGGCGCTCGAACGGATCGAGCGCGGCTTTGAGCGATTCCTGCTCCCGTCCTTCGATGGGTGGTTCCATGTTCGTTATTCTCCGCGTCCCGGGCCGCCGGGATCAACGCCCTGGCGACGCGCCGGGGCGATCATGGTCCTGCGTCCAGGCTTTCGTGTGTCCTTCCCGCGCCGCGATCGTGGCGGCGATTGCGCCCGCTCGTCCACTCGGGCAGGCCGAGGCCTACCCTAACTGACCGTCGTCGGAGCGCGGAGTTTCGCCCGAGTGTCCGGTTTGGTGGCGCGGTTCGCCGGGAATGGCCCAGTCCTTGCCAAGAACCCAAACAGGACACTAGGCCCGCTTCAGCGCGGGCACCAGGGCCTCGATGAAACGCCGATTCATCAGAATCCACAGCGCCGCCGGGGTCACCGCCGGCAGGATCAGGTAGCCGAACTGGTAGGCCAGCGCGGTCGCGTTGGGCCCGATCCCGATCGCGGCCATCGTCGCGGTGCCCGCATCCCCCAGCGCGAACTGGAGCGTCTTGAAGGTCTCCCAGACTACGCCCCAGACCTGGACCCCGATGATCGCGCAATAGCCGATCAGCAACTGTGCCAGGCGGGCCCAGCCGCCGGCCGGAGTCGAGGCCACCAGCCCGGCCAGCAGCGGCAGTCCGTAGCCGTAGATCATCGGGTTGACCGGGATCGCGACGACCGGCTGCCCCTGGCCGAGGCGCTCCAGCTCGGCCGGCAGCTGGACCAGCACCTCGATCTCGAATTGAAAGCCCTGCTGGGCCAGCGCGTGAAAATGCTCCGGCCACAGACCGGTCAGCAGCGCCTCGGCCGCGAGCCCCGCCGGGGCCACCAGCAATCCGGCCCATAGGAACCAGAAGAAAAACGACAGCGGCAGCCACAGCAGCGCCAGCAGCATGAAGGTCTTCAGCGAGGCTATCTGGCTCATCCGACCCACGCCCGGGCGTTACGGAACAGCCGCAGCCACGGGCTCGCGTCCGGCCATTCCGGCGGCGCCCACGAAAACTGCAGCTTGCGGATCGCGCGTTCCGGGTGCGGCATCATCAGCGTGACCCGGCCGTCGTCGTTGGTGATTCCGGTGAGCCCGTCCGGGGATCCGTTCGGGTTGTCCGGGTAGCGCTCAGCGGGCGCCCCGCCGGGCCCGACGAAGCGCAACGCGGCGCGGTTGCCGAGTGCCTGAATTCCGCCCCCGGCGGCGAACTCGGCGCGGCCCTCGCCGTGGGCCACCGGCACCGGGAGCCGCGAGCCGGCCATCCCGGCCAGCAGCACCGACGGCGTTTCCAGCACCTCGACCAGGCTGAGGCGCGCCTCGAACTGCTCGCAGCGGTTGCGCACGAAGCGCGGCCAGTGCGCGCTGCCCGGGATCAACTGCTTGAGCGCGGCCAGCATCTGGCAGCCGTTGCAAACCCCGAGCGCGAATCGGGTCGGGTCGGCGAAGAACGCGGCGAACTGTTCTTCCAAGTCGGGTCGAAACAGCACCGCCTTGGCCCAGCCCTGGCCAGCACCGAGCACGTCACCGTACGAGAACCCCCCGCACGCGGCCAGCCCGCGAAACCCGTCCAGGTTGACCCGGCCCCCGATCAGGTCGGACATGTGCAGGTCGATCGCCTCGAACCCGGCGGCATCGAACGCGAACGCCATCTCCACCTGACCGTTGACCCCCTGCTCGCGCAGGATCGCGACCCGCGGGCGCGCGCCGCGATTGAGCATCGGCGCGGCCGGGTCCGATACCGGGTCGAAGCTCAGCCGCGGCTCCAGGCCGGGATGATCCGCGGCGATCGCCTCGAATTCCTCGCGCGCGCAGTCGGGATCGTCGCGCAGGCTCTGGATCGCGTAGCTGGTCTCGGCCCAGGCCTGCTGCAGGCGCGCGCGCGAGTTCCGATGGAGCACCTCTCCGGCCCGCGCGATCACGACTTCGCCGTCGTCCCGCGCGCTCCCGACGGGCATCCACAGGTCGCCCAGCCCGTGCCGCTCCAGGATCGCCGCGGCGCGGTCGGCGCCGTCGCGGTGCAGCTGGATCAGCGCCCCGAGTTCCTCGTTGAAAAGCCAGCCCAGGGGGTCGCAGCCAGCGGGCACTTCCAGGTCCAGCCCGCAGCGCCCGGCGAACGCCATCTCCAGCGCGGTGGCCAGAAGCCCGCCGTCGGAGCGGTCGTGGTAGGCCGCCAGCAGCCGGTCGCGATTGAGTTCCTGGATCGCCGCGAAGAATGCTTTCAGTCGCTCCGGGTCGTCCAGATCGGGCGGGGTGTCGCCGAGCTGACCGTAGGTTTGCGCCAGCGCCGAGCCGCCCAGGCGCGCGCGCCCGGCGCCCAGATCGATCAGC
>JBFJNB010000463.1:0-2539 GCA_041633655.1 Lysobacterales bacterium
ACTGCGCTCGGTGCTCGGCAAACACGATCTGGACGACATGCTCTCGGAGCGCGACAAGCTGAATGCCGACATCCAGCAGATCCTGGACCAGCGGACCGACGCCTGGGGGGTGAAGATTTCCAACGTGGAAATCAAGCACGTGGACCTGGACGAGAGCATGATCCGGGCGATCGCCCGTCAGGCCGAGGCCGAGCGCGAGCGGCGCGCCAAAGTGATCCACGCCGAGGGCGAGTCGCAGGCCTCGCAGAAGCTGCTGGAAGCCTCCAACGTGCTGTCCGAGAATCCGAGCGCGCTGACCCTGCGGTATCTCCAGACGCTTACCGAGGTTGCCAGCGACAAGAACACCACCCTGGTGTTCCCGCTGCCGATGGAGCTGATCACGCCGCTGATGAAGAAAGACTAGCCACGACCACCCGGTTGCGACCCTGTTTCTTGGCCTCGTACATCGCCTGATCGACGTTGCGAATCAGATCCCGGTCGGTGCGCCCGCCGCCCGGGCTGATCGCCGCGGCGCCGAAGCTGGCGGTGACCCGAAAGGTCTGGTCCTCGCTGACGACCTCCAGCGCCGCCACCGTCTCGCGCAGCCGCTCGGCGAGCTCGCCCGCCTGCTCCGCGCTCAGGCCCGGCAACACCACGAAGAACTCTTCGCCACCGAACCGCGCCAGCACGCAGTCGAATGATTCCAGCACATCGGTCAGCGCCGTGGCGACCGCGCGCAGGCAGTCGTCGCCGGCCAGATGGCCGCGGCGGTCGTTGACTTCCTTGAAATGATCCAGATCCAGCACGATCAGCGCCAGCGGCTGGCCCGTTTCGATCGCTTTGGCCCAGCTCGATTTCAGCGCCTCGTCCAAGTAACGGCGGTTGTAAACGCCGGTCAGGCCGTCCCGCTGGCTCGACTGGCGCAGGATCTTGTTGGCCAGTTCCAGGCGCTTGAGCGCCTCGTTGAGCTCCCGGGTGCGTTCCTCGACCCGGAACTCCAGCGTGGTCTGAGTCTGCTCGGTCAGCGCCCGCGCGCGCTCCTGGACCAGGCTGAGGCGATCGGCCAGCGCGAACGACAACAGGATCATCTCCGCCGCGGCGCCGATCTGGATGCCGAATTCGGTCAGGAACACCTTCGGCAGCAGCCCGAACGACACCGACGTGTAGGCGATCATGCCGGCGATCAGGAGCGCCCAGGCGAGCAGAAAATAGCGTGCCGGCCGGTACCCGGCGAGCCAGGAGCGCACCCCGCTGACCACGATCATCGCCGCGGCGATGAACACCAGCGCCGACTCGGTCAGGATCAGCGCTCGGTAATCCACCACGAACGACAGCGCCGCGAGCAGCGCGCACACCGCCATCAGCACCAGAAAGATGCGGTTGTCCCGCGGCGCCTGCGTGGGCAGGTTCAGGAAACTGCGGCAGAACTGGAACATCGCAAGCATGCCCACCGGCAGCAGGAACACCACCGCGGTGTTGGCCCATTGGGGACGGTCCGGCCACAGGTACTGAAACGCGAACCCGTTCAACGTCATTTGAATCAGCACGAACGCGGCCACGTACAGCACGTAGTACAGAAACGACCAGTCGCGGATCGACACGAACAGGATCAGGTTGTACGAGATCAGCGCCAGAAAAATGCCGTACAGGATCCCGAACCCGATCTGTGCGCGGTAATTGCTCTGCGCCAGCGCCCCCGGGGTCATCAGGCGCAGCGGGACCTGCAGCGAACTCTTGGATTTCACCCGCAGGTAGAACGTCGTAGCCGCGGCGCCCGGCGGCAGCTCGAGGACGAAATTGAAAAAGCGGTGATCGAGATCGCGGCTCGAAAACGGCTGCAGGTCGCCGCTTGCGCGCCGGCTCGGATTCCCGGCGGCGTCGATGAGATACAGATCTACCTGGTCGAGCAGGGTGTACTCGATCAGCAGCACCCAGCGCGATTCGGGGTGGTCGCGGTTGGCGATCTCGCCCTTGAACCAATAGGTCGCCGGATCGAATCCGAACGTCATGGAATCGCGCTCTACCGAGCGCAAGCCCGCGCGGCCGCCCATCAGGTCGGCCAGCGACAGCCGATCGCCCGGATCGACCGCGACCATCAAGCCGCGGCTCAGGCTGTAGTCGTCGCTTCCGGAGGTGAGTTCGACGGTTGCCGCGGTCGCGTCGGCGAACAGCAGACTGCCCAGCAACCAAACCCACGCCCGCATGCCCCACTCCATCACTGATTCGCTTCTTTCTTTATAGCAAGGACCATAGCACAGGGTTAGATTGCCGATGAGTTCGCACCTCGGGGGAGGCGCGACGGGAGGTAGCAATCGCGCGATTGGTGGGGGGTAAGCGCGGCTGCCTCAGGCACCCGCACCGGTCCGGCGTTTGCCAGTCCGGGTGCCCTGCGCGACAATGAATCTCCGGCGGCGACGCCGGACACGGGAGGCTGCAACACAGGAAGCGGGGACCATGGGAAATACCTGGCGCGTGGCAACGGCTGTGGTGGGGACGGCTTCATCGACCGAGGTCGGAGGCCGGGGATGACGGGCACGCCGGTGGAAGTAGCGAACTGCTC
>JBFJNB010000464.1:0-2535 GCA_041633655.1 Lysobacterales bacterium
CCCCCGCCTGCGACGTGATCCTCGCCAACTGCTACCCGTTCTGGGAGGGCTGTCCAGCCGCGCACGCGCTGCTGTACATGAAAGAGATGTACCGTCGTGCCGTCGATGCCGGCGGTGGCAAGAAGGTGATCGTTAGCGAGACCGGCTGGCCGAACTTCGGCAGCGCTACCGGAGGGGCCGTTCCTTCCTTCGAAAACGCGGTGAAGTACTTCGTCGACACCTACCAGTGGGCCGAGGAGGACGGCATCGAGATTTTCTATTTCTCGGCTTTTGACGAGGCCTGGAAGGTCGGGGTCGAAGGCGACGTGGGCGCCTACTGGGGGCTTTGGGACAAGGACGGCAATCCGAAGTACTTCTGAGACCCATCAAGACGGGCACCCGCGCGCCGCTCACGCATCGGACAGGGCGGCGGTCACGAGTTGTCCAGCGCGGCCCGCGTCTCGCGGGGCAGCCAGATACCGCGTCTGCGAGCGGGTGGTTCGCGCCGCGCGTTGAACCGGTCGTCCGCAATGGCGGGAGCGATCGAAAACGACGCGATCGTCCTCAGCCCACGCAGACTGAACGCAAAGGCATCTCGCTTGAGTTTCGCTTTGTCGAACATGGTTCTTTCTCCGTAATGGACTCGACACACGGTCTCGTCCAGTGAGCGACGCGAACACACTACGGGGTCGGAGGAAGGGCCACAAACGGAAAAAATTCAGCCCAGGGCTGAGAAAAACTCAGGCCGGATCGGCGAAGTTCTGCAATATCCAGTCGCGCAGACCGGCGATGGTCGGGTCGTCTTCGAACTCCGGCGCGCAGACCAGGTAGTAGCTCACGTCGGCAACGAGCTCCTTGTTGAACAGCCGTACCAGACTGCCCTCCTTGAACCACAGGTCGCCGATCGGCACCGGCACCAGCGCGGCACCGATCCCGCGCTGCGCCGCGCGCACCACGGCGATCATCGAATCGAGGCGAATGACCTTGGTCTCGCTCGGCAGCTCGATCCCCCATCGGCTCGCCCACTGGGCCCAGGCTTTGGGGCGGGTTTCGTGCACGATGATCGGGAATTCGCTGATGATCTTCTTGTTCTTGACCTTCAGGCTTTTGCGAAACTCGGGCGAGCCCGCGGGCATCATTCGCAGCGGGAACAGCAGGTTCGACGTCATGCCCGGCGGCGGTGAGCGAAACAGCCGGATGGACAGATCGGCGTCGGCCGGGTGTTTCTCGGCGGACTCGTCGCTGGTGCCGACCTGGATATCGATCTCGGGGTGTTCGGCGGTGAACTCGCTCAGGCGTGGGACGAAGTACTCGCTGGCGAAAAACGGCTGCACCGAAATCCGCACGGACCTGCTCACGGCCCCTTTTTTGTATTTGGCCGCGACCGCGTCCAGTTGCTCGATCAGCGGATTGACGTCGTCGTACAGTTCTTTGCCGGTCTCGGTGAGGCTCAGTTCGCGGCCGGACCGGTCGAACAGTTGGTCCCCCAACTCCTCCTCGAGACTCTTGATCTGGTGGCTGACCGCGGACGCGGTGATGAACAGCTCCTCGGCAGCGGTACTGAAGCTCTGGTAGCGCGCGGCGACGCAGAAGGTCCGCAATCCGCGCAGCGACAGCTTGGTTGGAGAGATCACTGTCTACCCGGAACGGCGCCCGGTGTAGTGACGGGCTGGAACACCCGTTTCGGCGTCCGGTCCACGTGGAACAGACCCCAGTGCTTTTCGGCGCCCAGCGGGTCGCCGGGGTCGCCCTTCCACGGCTCGTCGAAGGCCTCGAAGAAAAACACGGTCATGTTGGTCTCGCCCGCCCAGTCTTTGAGTTCGCGAAAATAGCGCTGCTGGTTTGCCTCGCTGGCGCGTGCGCCGAATTCGCTGGCGACGCTGGGCCACCCGGCTTCGAGAATGGCGATCGATTTTCCGGGCAGCGCCGCCTGCACCCTCGCGAGGTTCTCGAGCGTGTATTCCATGGCCTCGTCGATGGTCTTTTCTTCCCAGGCGGGATAGGTGTGCACGCCGAGAAAGTCCACCTCGGCCGCCAGCGGCGCGCCGTCTGCGATCCACCACTCGTAGTTGTCGGCCACCGTGACCGGCTGCTCGATCGCGTTTCGGACCTGCCGGACATATGCGATGACCGTCGACAGCGGGACCATGTGGTCGTTCCATTCGACCAGCGCCTCGTTGCCCACGTTCACCGCGACGACGACGTCGCTGAATTCCCGCGCCAGCGCGATCCCGCGCTCCAATTCGGCCGCGTTCTCGAGCGCGTTGGCCGCCAGCTCCTGCTCCGGTATCGGCTGGTCGAGCCAGGGACAGCCCTCGTGGTTGCTGACCTCGGCTCGAAGCCAGATTCCGAGAAGGACCTCGAACGGGAGTTGGTGTTCCCGGATCAGCTCGAGCGTGGTCCGAGAGTTCTCGCCCGAGTCGTAGACGCGGATCAGCCTGAAACCGTGCGCCTGCAGGATTTCGAGGTCTTCCAGGATTTCGCCCGCGCTCGGGTTCACCGCCCCGGCCCCGCGGTCGGGGTGCTGGCCCTCCCTGAAGCCCGAATACGCGACCG
>JBFJNB010000465.1:0-2498 GCA_041633655.1 Lysobacterales bacterium
CCGATCCCCCTTGAGCGGTAGCTACGGCTACCCCCCGGCGGACGATCGACCAACCTATGCTCGTGGAATCAGCCGACAATTCCGGCAACTCACGTAACATGCGGGCTACCGGTGGTTCACGTCAGCTTCTCGAAGATCTGAAAGCCCGCGATCCAGGTGCCCGCGATCGATCCCAGATTGGACAGGATCAGCACCAGCAGGATCCGCGACACCCGGTTTTTCCACCACCCCGAGAGCTTGAGCACGTCGTCGCGGAGGGTTGCGAAATCGGCGACCTTGGGTTTGCGCAGCGCGGTCTCGACCGAGGCCGTGACCATGCCCGCGGCGATCGTCGGGTTGAGCGAGGTCAGCGGGGCGGCCACGAACCCGGAAGCGACCGTCAGCGGATGGCCGCCGGCGATCAGCGCTCCGAGCGCGGCCAGGGTGCCGTTGATAACGACCCAGGTCGCGACCAGCTGCCAGCCCAGTTCCGGGCTGCGCGCAAAGCCGATCGCGAAGCCCGCCAGGATCACCGCGGTGATCAGCCACGGCAGCCATCGGCTCCAGCGGCGCCGCGGCGGAATCCGGTCCAGCTCGTGGCGCACCGCGCGCGGGTCGGCGTCGTCGGTGGCGAGGTCGCGGGTCAAGCCTTTCAGGTGGCCCGCGCCGACCACCGCCAGGACCCGGGTCGCATCGTGGTCCAGCGCCTTCTGCCGCAGCGCCGCGGCCATGTAGCGGTCGCGCTCGGAGATCAGCGAGTCGTACAGGGATTCCGATTGCGCGGCGAACTCGGCGAAGGTGTTCTCGAGCATGTCGCCCTGCTTGAGCTTCTCGATCTCCTCTTCCGAGATCTGCTCGCGGCTGAACAGGCTCGCGATCAGGCCCGAGAAAATCGACATCTTCTCCCAGAACTTGACCGCCCGGAACACCCGTTTCAGGGTCACCCCGATGTCACGATCGATCAGCAGATACGGGAGCTGGCGGCGCTCGGCGCCCTCCAGCGCCGCGCGCATTTCCGCTCCCGGCTCGATACCGAACTGCTCGGCCAGCCGGCGCTGGTAGGCGCCAAGCGCCAGGCTTGCGGCGACCAGCCCGGCCTTGCCCTCGCGGATGATCTTGATCAGATCCATGTCGCGCCACGCGTCCGGATTGGTCAGCGCCTGATGGCGGCTTGCGCACAGCTCCACCGCGACCGCATCGTAGTCGCCGCCGGCGAGGGCCGCGGCCACGGTCTCGGCCGACTTGCGCGACACGTGCGCGGTTCCGAGCAGGGTATAGCTGACTCCGTCGCGCTGGACCCGCTCGACCGGTTGTCCGGCGAACGGATCGGAGGGCGCGGGCGACTGGGACAGTTCGCCGCTCATTGGCTTGCGTTCATCTCCTTCGATGGTGTCGGGCCGGTGTCGGACCGGATCGCCGTGGGCAACTGCATCGCGCATGCGTGGACACCGCGGCCGCGCATGATCAGCACGCGGCTGTCGATGGGCACGATTTCCCGGTCGGGGAATGCCTGCCCCACGACCGCAGCGGCGGTCGCATCCTGCACCGGGTCGCCGAAGGCCGGCATCAGCACCGCCCGATTCAGGATCAAGAAGTTGGCGTACGCGGTCGGGACCCGCTCATCGCCCCGGCCAATGGTATGGGGAAGCGGCAGCTCCAGCAACCGGTAACGACCTCCCGTCGAGGTTCGAAACCCGGACAATTGCGCCGCCATCTGTCGGAGATATGGATAGTGCGGATCGACAGGGTTGGCACAGCCCTGATAGACGATGGTCGCGGGATCGGCGAAGCGCGCCAGCATATCGATCGGGGCGTCGTGCTGATCGCCGAGGAGTTCCCCGTGATCCACCCACAGCACCCGTTGCGCGCCGAGCGCGTCGGCCAGCAGGCGTTCGGCGGTCTCCCGCCGAAAGTCCGGCCAGCGGCGCCGGAGGCTGCGCGAAGTTGCGAGCAGGGTCCCGGCTCCATCGCTGTCGATCGCGCCACCTTCGAGTACCTGGGGGAGGCGCATCGCGGTCAGATGGCGGAACGGTGAAAGCCGGCATAGCTCGGCGACCAGAGCGTCGGCCAGCGGTCGCTGGCAGCGCCCGCCCCAGCCGTCGAACCGGAAGTCGATCCATTCGGCGCGACGGTCCGCGAGCACGGTCAGCGGGCCGTAATCGCGGATCCAGGTGTCGTCGCAGGGGCAGGCGAGGACCTGCATCGGATGGAGCCCGGGCGAATCGGCAATCGGGTGGTCGAACAACTCGTCGCCCGGGACCAGCAGGACCACCGGCTGGAAGCGCCGGATGGCGGCGATGATCTGCGCATAGGCGCGCTGGGCGTACTGGAGCAGCGGCCGCCAAGGAGACGATTCACTCGGCCAAACCAGCAGGGTGGCCCACTGGGGCTCCCACTCCGCCGGCAGCCGGCGGGCGGGTCGCGGGGGTGATGGTGCCGCGCTAACCAGTCTGAGATCGGGTCGTTTCGGTTTCGGTCGCGCGATTGACCACCGAGTGGATCACCTTGTCGTATTCGAA
>JBFJNB010000466.1:0-2497 GCA_041633655.1 Lysobacterales bacterium
ACCGCCTCCTGGTGATCCAGGGTCACCACCGACGGGGTCGAGAGCACGTTGGAATCGGCGTCGGAGTCGAGCGCCGAAACCAGCACGTTGAGCTGCGGGACCTCCTGGAAGATCGGATTGCCCTCGGCATCGGTGCCGCTTTGGATCCGGACCGTCCCGGACAGATAGCCGAGGTTCAGACCGGGCCCGAGGCGGCTCAGGTTCACCAGACCGGTCCCGTCGGTCCCGCCGGTCAGGTCGACGATCCCCGGGCCGGAGCCGAAATTGGTGCGGAAATTGGTACCCCCGATCGGGCCGGAGTCGCCGAGCTGGTCGATCTCGGCGGCCTGCCACTGGACCCCGAGCTCGCGCGCGAGGTCGGTCGAGACCTCGGCGATCACCGCCTCGACCATGACTTGCAGGCGGCGGATGTCGAGCTGCCGGACCACCGCCTGGAGCGCGCGGAAGATCGCCGGCGGCGCGGTCACCACGATCGCGTTGGTCTCGGCGTGGGCCTGGATCGTGGCCGGGGCCTCCTGCCCGCCGCCGGCCAGCGAGCGGCTGACCCCATCGAGGATCGGCAGCAGCGACTCGGCGCTGGCGTAGCGCAGGTAGATGACCTGGGTCGCCTCGCCCGCATCGAGCGGGGTGTCCAGGTGCGAGATCACGGTGCGCAGCTTCAGCCGGATCCCGGGATCGCCGGACAGCAGCACTGAGTTGGTGCGCTCGTCCGCGATCGCTTTCGGCGCTCCTTGAGCGTTGTCGCCAGCGAGCAGGTTCAGCATCCGCACCACCTCGGTCGCGTTGGCGTGCGACAGCGCGATGACCTCGATCTCGTCTTCGCTGACGGTATCGATGCGGCGGATGATCTGGGCCAGCCGGGCGACGTTGCCGGCGCGATCGGAGATCATCAGCAGGTTGCTGCCGGGGTGGGCGATAATGTGCCCGTTCTGCGGCACCAGCGGGCGCAGCAGCGGCACCAGCTCGGAGGCCGAGACGTGGCTGACCTCGACCACTTGCGTGATGAGCTGATCGCCCGCCAGCTGCCCGGCGCCGAGCACGTTCGGGATCGCGTCCTGGCGCGCGACCGCGTCGGGCACGATCTTGACGAAATCGCCGCTCGGAACCGCGGCGAAGCCGTGCACCTTCAGGATCGACAGGAACAGTTCGTAGATTTCATTCGGCGCCATCGCCTTGTTCGAGATCACGTTGACGGTGCCCTCGACCCGCGGATCGAGCACGAAGTTCTTGCCCGTGATCTCGGCCACCGTCGTGGTCAGGGTCTGGATGCTGGCGTCGTTGAGGTTGAGCGTGTGGGCCTGCGCGCGTACCGCGGCGGGGCTCAGCAGCACGGCCGCGAGGATCAGGATCAGCGAAGGTCTCAGGCAGCTCACTAGGGTCACTCTCTCAGTTGATTGGCGTCAATGGCAAGCGTCATCTCGCGTCCGTCGCGCTTTAAGTCGACATTGAACCGGGTCTGGGAGTTGAGCTGGTCGATCAGCTCGAACGCGCGTGCCGGATCGTTGAGCGGAATCCCGTTGACCGCGGTGATGACGTCGGTCGGGCGCAGCCCGAGCTTGCCGATCAGGGTCGCGTCGCGCCCGGCCTGCAGGCGCACGCCGATCGTCTGGCCGTCCTCGATGATCGGCAGCGCTCGGATCTGCTGCGCCAGTTGTACCGGATCCAGGCGCAGGTTGGCCTGCGCGGTCTGCCAGTCGAGCCGCTCCAGATTGGTGAGGCCGCCGGGGACGGCGGTGGCGGCGTCGCGGCCGGGCGCCTGGCGCCGCCGCGGCGGGGCGCCGGTTTCGTCGTCGCGCAGCCGCAGCGTTTCGTAGCGGCCCTGGTGGATCAGGATCACTCGATCCGGATACACCTCGTGCAGCCGGGCCTCGCCCTCGATCTCGGCGCCGGGCGCGTACAGCGCTTCGCCGTCAGCGCCGGCGATCAATGCCAGGGTGCCCGCGTCGTCGTCGCCGACCAGGGTGCCGACCAGGCGCAGATCCAGGCTGGTGTCGGGCGCGCTGGCGCCGGCCGGCAGCGCCAACCCGACCGGCGACTGGCCGAACAGGTGGAGCGCGGTCAGGTCCCCGCCCCGGGGTCCGTTAGTGGACACCGATTGGGCGCTGGGAGCGATCCCCGGATCGGCCGCCGGGGCCGGTTGCGGGATCAGCAGCCAGACGATGCGCGCCGCCAGCCAGATCCCGATCGCGGCGACCGCCAGCACGACGACCCAGCCGGCCGGGTAGGCCAGCGCGATCCATCGTTCCCGCTCCGCGAGAGTGTGCAACATGTCTGGTTCTTAAAGGCGCGGTAAGGCGGCGACTTCTTTTAGCATTACCGGTGGGCGCAGGCAAACGTCCCCGGGTCGTGCGGGCAGCCGAGTCAGGCGGGGTTGGGTTTGCCCGCGCCGGGCTTGCGGCGGCGTCCGCCGCGCCGGCGCCGGCGCGGCTTGTCGGATGAAGCCTCGGCGGCTGCCGGGCGCGCGCGCCCGGCGCCGGCGCCGCGCCGGCCACCACCG
>JBFJNB010000467.1:0-2489 GCA_041633655.1 Lysobacterales bacterium
CCGATGGTGGACCTGCACACGATCGGCGCCGGCGGCGGCTCGATCGCCCGAATCGACCCGCACGGGCTGCTGCACGTGGGGCCGGAATCGGCCGGTGCCGAGCCCGGTCCGGCGTGCTACGGGCGCGGCGGTGAGCTGCCGACGGTGACCGACGCGATGCTGATCCTCGGCAGGCTCCCGGACGGTGCCGGGCTGGGCCGGGATCTGGTGCTCGACTCAAGCCCGGCGCGGGAAGCGCTCGGGGATCTGGCCACGGCGCTGGGCGGGGTCGAGCAGGCCGCGGCCGGCATCGTGCGCCTGGCCAACGAGCAGATGGCCGCGGCGCTGCGGGTCATTTCGGTCGAGCGCGGCCACGACCCGAAGGAGTTCACCCTGTGCGCGTTCGGCGGCGCCGGCGGGCTGCACGCGTGCGAGGTGGCCACCCTGCTCGGGATCAACACGGTGCTGATTCCGGCCCACGCCGGCGTGCTGTCGGCCCTGGGGATGCTCTACAGCCCGCCCGGGCGGGAGGCGACCCGTACGCTGCTGGGCCCGCTGGAAGGTCGCGACCCGGACATCGAGGGCGCGCTGGGCGCGCTGGCCGACGCGTTGACCGAAGAGCTGGTCGCGGAGGGGGTTCCCGCCGCCGAGGTCAAAATCGAGCGCCTGGCCGACGTGCGCTATCGGGGCCAGAGCACGACTCTGACGGTGGCCTGGCGCGGCGGCGCGGCCAGCGCGAACGCCTTCCACGGCGCCCACCTGACCCGCTACGGGCACGCGCTGGACCATCCGGTGGAACTGGTCAGCCTGCGCATCCGCGCCAGCGCGACCCCGCCGGCGATCTCGCTCGCCCGCACCGCGACGGCGACCGACCCGGCGCCGGATTCCGGTCCGATTCGCCGCTCACGGCTCGCTCCCGGTCAGCGCCTGGCCGGACCGGCGACGATTCTGGACTCAGTCGGCACCTGCTGGGTCGCGCCGGGGTGGGAGGCGAGCTGCGACGAGGTCGGTAATCTCATTTTGACGGAGGCTTCGATGGGGTCAGAGCCGAGTTTGCTGCGCAAATCGGGTCTGACCCCGGGCGGGGGCTGATCGCTATGACCCCGGGCGGGGGCTGATCGCTATCGGTCCTTCGCTCGGCGTGCGGACGGGGGATAGAACGGCGGCTCGCCGCTCGGGCGGGTCTTGAACCGCCGGTGGACCCACAGGTACTGTTCGGGTCGCTCGCGGATGCGCGCCTCGATCCAGGCATTGATCCGGGTCGCGTCGGCCACCGCATCGCCGCTCGGAAAATCGTCCCACGGCTCCTCGAAATCGATCCGGTATCGTCCCGATGGATCGCGGATGCACCACATCGGCACCAGCGCCGCGCCGCTCCTGTCCGCCATCTGCGAGGTCGCGGTCACGGTCGCGGCCGCAATGCCGAAAAACGGCGCGAACACCGACTGGTAGGTGAAGTTCTGATCCGGCGCGTATAGAACCGCGCGGTTGGTCTTGAGCACGCGGCGCAGGCCCACGAGGTCCTTTTTTTCCAGCACCCGCTCGCAGTGGCGCTCGCGCGCGGCGGTGATCAGCTCGTTCAGCAGCGGCTGGTTGTGCTCGCGCCCGAGCAGCAGGATCGGGTCGGCACCGCGCAGGTTGACCAGCCGGCAGGCGAGCTCCACCGTCGTGAAATGGGCCACCAGCACGATCACGCCGCGGCCGGCCCGATAGGCGTCTGCCAGGTGGTTCTCGCCGCGGAAATCGACCAGGGGTTTCAACCGCCGATCGGACCCCCAGTACGCCATCGCCGCCTCCATCAGCCCGGTCCCGGTTGCGGCCAGGTTGGCCCGCAGCAGTTCCGCGCGGGCGGCATCGTCGAGCTGGGGAAAGCACGCCTTGAGGTTGATCGCGGCCACCAGTGCCCGGTCGCGCGCGAGCCTGCCCGCGGCCCGTCCGAGCGCTGCCCCGAGCGCCAGCAGCCACCCATGCGGCAGCCGGATGAGCAAGCGCACGAACCCGACCATCAGCGCGGTCGGCCAGTTGCGCGGATCGGAGAACAGACGCGACGGTTTCACTCGGGAGGGAGGCGCTCGGGGCGTTCGCGGCGCCACTTCTCGCGCCGTCGATGCTCGAACAGCTTGGCGTATTTCAGGAACACGTAGAACGCGCCGGTCACCGAGGCGATGAAGCCGGCCCAGCCGTTGAGAAACTGCCGCTTGAGAAGGTACGCCCGCAGGAACGCGAACGGCGGATAGACGAGCATCCGGGTACGCTCGAAACCCTGGCCGCGCTCGAGCTTGTCGGCGACCAGCCCGCTGGAGTAGTGATTGATCTTGTCGACCTTGGTGTGGATGTCGGTCTCGCCGAAGTGGTAGAAGGGGGCCTCGAGCCGGGCGATGCGTCCGCTGACCTGCGGCGCGGCGTGCACCGGCATCGAGGAGATCCGGGCGCGCTCCTTGTCGAACAGCCGCAGGAAAGTGTTCAGCCGCGTGCGGGGGTGCTGCATCTGCCAGAACATCTGCTCGACC
>JBFJNB010000468.1:0-2454 GCA_041633655.1 Lysobacterales bacterium
GGCCGCGCTGGAACTCTATCGCCAGTTCGCCGCCCGCGGCGATCAGACCTTCCGCCTGACCGCGGCGCTGTACCCGGACCTCGAGATCTACCGCGGTGAGGGCGGTCGGGTCGACGTCGTCGCCCTGGTGGCGGCCCTGGCCGCGCTCCGCGCCGAGTACGGCGGGCATCCGCTGATCGCCGCCGACGCAGCCAAGATCTTCATCGACGGCGTGGTCGAGGGCGATCCGTACAGCGACCCGCCGGTGCTGCCCAACGCGGCGATGCTGGCGCCGTACAAACAGCCGCTGTTCGCGTTCGACGGGCAGGAGCTCGCGGTGCGCGGCTACGTCAAGCTCGACAGCGAGCTGTGCCAGGCGGTGCGCGCACTGCCGGAGCGGTTCGGCTCGCACGCGGGGCGGCAGGCGTTTCGCGCCAGCCACGGTTACGCGCCCAGCCAGTGCGAGCCCTCCAACGGCGTGCTGGAGCACCCGCTGGAGTTCATCAACGACTACATCCGGGAACTGGACGCAAACGACTTCACCGTCCACGCGCACGCGATCGGCGATCGCGCGGTGCGGGTCGCGGTGGACGCATTCGAACGCGCCCGCGCCGCCAACGGCGAGCGCGCCCGAAGACACGCGATTGCCCATGCCCAGCTGGTGCACCCGGACGACGTGCCCCGGATCGGCCGGCTCGGGTTGTGCCTGGCGTTCACCTACGCATGGATGGAGCCGGTGCGGCCCTACGACCTGACCGTGGTGCCGTTCATCGACGAGATCGACGGCGTCGGGGATCTCTACAACCCGGACCACTACAGCTACCGCAATTCCTACCCGGTGCGCAGCCTCGGTGAAGCCGGCGCGCTGTTGTGCGCGGGGTCCGATGCGCCGGTGGACACCCGCGAGCCGCGACCGTTCGTCAACATCGAAAAGGCCGTCACCCGGGCCAACGCCGACGGTCAGGTCTGGAACCCGGAGCAGACGATCGACATCCGCGCGGCGCTCGCGGCCTACACGATCAACGGCGCGCGCCACCTGGGCCGCGAGGACCTGACCGGATCGATCGAGGTCGGCAAGCGGGCCGACCTGGCGGTCCTCGACCGCAACCCAATCGAGCTTTACGAAGCCGGTCGCGCCCACGAGATCGGCCAGACCCGGGTGATGACGACGATCTTCGACGGGCGCGAGGTGTTCAACCGCGAATGAATCTGCCGCTTGGAATCAAGCCTGGAACCGTCTACCGGGCGTTCAAGTACACGATCTACGCGCTGCTGACTTCCAACATCTTCTTCTTTTTCTTCGAGGAGCACGCCGCTCGCGCCCAGGTCTTCGGCGACGGCATCGCCTGGCGTCAGATGATCGAGGCGTACTCGGCGACCATCGACACCGCGGCCTGGGTGGTCCTGCTGCTGCTGTTCGAGCTGCAAACGGCGGTCCTTCCGGACGCGAAGCTGCGCGGGTCGCTGAAATGGATGTTGTGGGGCATCAGCTCGGTCTGCTACCTGTTCATCGTCTACGCGTGGTACGGCTATCTGACCAAGTTCGGAACGGTTTCGAACATCCTGCCGTTCGCGACCGAGGACGTCTGCGGACTGATCGGCGCCGGCTTCACCTACGTTCAGGACCTGGACCAATATCCGCCGCTGGACGCGACCGTCTGCGCTGCGTTGCAGGGCCAGGCGCTGTGGCAGATCGCCGACACCCAGATCATCGGTACCGCGGAAAGCCTTGCGGCGATCGCGAGGCTGGCAATCGTCGACGTGGTCAACTCGACCGACTGGCTGGTGATCGTGGCGCTGCTGCAGATTGAGATCATGCTGCAGGTTCGCGACCGGCTCGGCGACCGCCTGGTCAACATGACCAAATGGGTCAAGGGCTTTTTGTATTCGGTGCTGCTCGCCTGCGCGATCTACTGGGGCGTCAAGGGCGATTTCCTGGATTTCTGGGACGCGTTTCTGTGGCTGGTGGCGTTCGCGTTCATCGAGATGAACGTGTTCCAGTGGCACGAACAGGAGCGGGATCAGGCCGAGGGCGCCGCGCCCAGCCCCAAGCCGGCATGAGTGCAAACAAGGAGCTGGGGCTCGATCGACCGATCACGCGGCGCCAGTTCTGCCAGGGAGTGGCGGTCTCGATCGGCGCCAGCCTGGGCGGACTGGCCTGCGCGGGCGAATTCGTGGGCTCCCCGGAGATCGACGGCAACTACTACCCGCCGGGGCGAAGCGGCCTGCGCGGCGCCCACCGGGGTGCGTTCGAGGCCGCCCATGCCACCGCGCTGGGCAGCCGCCACTGGGGCCGCGGCGAGCCGACCGGCGAGCCCCGGTTCGACCTGATCGTCGTGGGCGCGGGGATCAGCGGTCTGGCCGCGGCCCATTTTTACCGCGCCCACCGGCGTGCCGCCCGGATTCTGGTCCTCGACAACCACGACGACTTCGGGGGGCATGCCAAGCGTAACGAGTTCCGCGTCGGCGAGCGCA
>JBFJNB010000469.1:0-2422 GCA_041633655.1 Lysobacterales bacterium
CCGAGATATCGTAGACCACCCGTGAGATGCCGGGGATTTCGTTGATGATCCGGCGCGAGACGTGATCGAGGAAATCGCCCGGCAGCCGCGCCCAGCGCGCGGTCATGAAGTCGATCGTCTCCACCGCCCGGAGCGCGATCACATAGGCGTAGCTGCGCCCGTCGCCGACCACGCCGACGGATCGGATCGGCAGGAACACCGCGAACGCCTGGCTGACCTTGTCGTACAGGTCCTGCGCGTGCAGTTCCTCGATGAATACGTGATCCGCGCGCGCCAGAAGCTCAGCGTATTCCGGCCTGACCTCGCCCAGGATGCGGACCCCGAGGCCCGGACCCGGGAACGGATGCCGGTACACCACCTCCCGGGGCAGTCCCAGCTCGATCCCGATCTGGCGCACCTCGTCCTTGAACAGCTCGCGCAGCGGCTCGACGAGGCCGAGCTTCATCTCCTCCGGCAGCCCGCCGACGTTGTGGTGGGACTTGATCACTTGCGCCTTGCCGGTCGCCGCACCGGCCGATTCGATCACGTCCGGGTAGATCGTGCCCTGGGCGAGCCAGCGCGCCTCCTGATGGTGCGCGGCCCGGTCTTCGAAGATGTCGATGAAGGTGCGCCCGATGATCTTGCGTTTGTCCTCCGGATCGGCGACCCCGGCCAGCGCGTCATAGAACCGCTCGCGCGCGTTAACCCGTTCCACCCGCACTCCCAGGTGCTTGGCCATCGTCGCCATGACCTGGTCTCCCTCGCGGTAACGCAGAAGCCCCGTGTCGACGAAGATGCAGGTGAGCTGCGCCCCGATCGCCCGGTTGAGCAGCGCCGCGACCACACTGGAATCGACCCCGCCGGAAAGTCCCAGCAGCACCCCGTCGCCTCCGACCTGGGCGCGCACCCGCTTGACCGTCTCCTCGATGATCGAGCTCGGGTTCCAGAGCGTCTCGCAGCCGCACACACCGACCACGAAATTGGCGAGCACGGCCTTGCCCTGCCGGGTATGGGTGACCTCCGGATGAAACTGCACCCCGTAGTAATGCCGGCTCGGGTCCATCATCGCCGCGATCGGGGCCGAGTCGGTGCGCGCCAGCAGCGAAAAACCCGCCGGCAGCGCGGTGACCTTGTCGCCGTGGCTCATCCACACGTCCAGCAGTCGCTCGCCCTCGCCGGCGGCGTCGGCCAGGTCCTCGAGCAGCGCCGAATCGCCGGTGACCGCCACCCGGGCGTAGCCGAACTCGCGCTCGCCGGAGGGCTCCACGCGGCCACCGAGCTGGGCGGCCATCGCGTGCATCCCGTAGCAGATGCCCAGCAGCGGCACCCCGAGCTCAAACACCACCGGCGCAATCGTCGGTGCGTTGTCCACATGGATCGACTCCGGCCCCCCGGACAGGATCACCCCGCGCGCGCCGAACTCGCGGATTGCGGCCGGGTTCGCGTCGAACGCGTAGATCTCGCAGTAGACCCCGATCTCGCGCACCCGCCGCGCGATCAGCTGGGTGTACTGGGAGCCGAAGTCCAGGATCAGGATTCGGTGCTCGTGGATGTCCTGGAGCGGGGCCGCTCCGGGCGCTGCCTCGGTAACAGAATTCACTTTAAAAATACGCTTTATCTATCTGTTTTTATTATCTTTGAAGCCGATAATTGGGTGGCTCCTTGGTGATCGTCACGTCGTGCACGTGGGATTCGCGGATGCCCGCGTTGGTGACCCGGACGAAGTTCGCCCTGCCCCGCATCGCCTCGATGTCGGCGCAGCCGCAATAGCCCATCGAGGAGCGCAGGCCCCCGAGCAACTGGTGCACGACACCGGTCAGCGCACCCTTGTACGGCACCCGACCCTCGATCCCCTCCGGAATCAGCTTTTCCGATTCCACGCTGTCTTGGAAGTAGCGGTCGCTGGAGCCCTGTTTCATCGCCCCCAGCGAGCCCATTCCGCGGTAGCTTTTGTACGATCGGCCCTGGTACAGCTCGACTTCGCCAGGGGCTTCCTCGGTGCCGGCGAACAAGCCCCCGACCATGACCGTGTGCGCGCCTGCGGCGATGGCCTTGGCCAGATCCCCGGAGAACCGGATGCCGCCGTCGGCAATCAATGGAATCCCGGCACCGCTCAGCGCGGCGGCGACGTTGGCCACCGCGGAGATCTGCGGTACCCCGACCCCGGCCACCACCCGGGTGGTGCAGATCGAGCCCGGGCCGACCCCGACCTTGACCCCGTCGGCGCCGGCCTCTACCAGCGCCAGGGCTGCCTCACCGGTGGACACGTTCCCGCCGATCACCTCGACCTCGGGGAACTGCTTCTTGACCCAGCGCACCCGCGACAATACCCCCTCCGAGTGGCCGTGCGCGGTGTCGACGACGAGGACGTCGACGCCGGCTTCGATCAGCATCCCGACCCGTTCCTCGGTGTCGCCGCCGACCCCGACCGCGGCGGCCACGC
>JBFJNB010000470.1:0-2411 GCA_041633655.1 Lysobacterales bacterium
CCAGGACCCGGTCGCGCTGGCTGTACTCGTAGCGCGGATGCAGCGCCGACAGCTTGACCGAGACGCTGGGCGCGGCCTCGATCGACGGTTCCGACCCGGCGCCACCGACCGTCGCGATCGCGTCCCGGTAGGCCTCGAAGTATCGCTGCGCATCGGCCGCCGTCAGCGCGGCCTCGCCGAGCATGTCGTAGGAGTAGCGGTAGCGTCGGTTGTCCTTGTTCCCGGCGCGCTTGAGCGCTTCCTCGATGGTCCGGCCCATCACGAACTGATGCCCCATGATCCGCATCGCCTGGCGCAGCGCGCGGCGGATCACCGGCTCCCCGCTGCGCCCGATCAGCGCGCGCAGCTCGCTCGCGAAGTCGCGCCGGGTCGGGTCGGCCAGGCGCACCATCTTCCCGGTGAGCATCAGGCCCCAGGTGGAGGCGTTGACGAACAACGAGCGGCTCTTGCCCAGGTGCGACTCCCAGTCGGCCTCGCCGAGCTTGTCGGCGATCAGCCGGTCCGCGGTTTCCGAGTCGGGCACCCGCAGCAGCGCCTCGGCCAGGCACATCAGCAGCACCCCCTCCTCCGAGGACAGATCGTAGGCCTGCATGAAGGCATCGATCGCGCTCTGGTCCTGTTGCGCCGCACGAACCCTGGCCACCAGCGAGGTCGCCAGCGCGGTGATCGAGCGCAGCGTCTCGGCCGGCAGCGCCAGCCCGGGGAGCAGCCGCTCGAGATGCGCGTCCTCGTCGGCCAGGTACCCGCTCGCGATCACGCCCGCGGCGGATTCCCAGCCCCCGGGCTCGGGATAGACGATCGGGTTGCTAGCCTTGGCGACCATGACAACTGACAGCAAAAGAGACCATTTTAGCGCGCCCGACGGCGCGCGGGGCCCGCCTTGCCCGCACCGGAGCCTGAGTTTAGAATTGCACGGCTTGAAAGCGCGACGCCGGACCCGATCAATGATTGATGTGGAGCAGCCCGCGGCTGAACAGTGCCGCATTCGGGTACGGCCCAATCGGTCGCTGTCCACGCGCGAGTTAACCACCGCGTTTACGATCATCGCCTGCGGCTGCCTTGCCATCGCCGGCACGTTCGCCTGGCAGGGCCTGTGGGTGCCGCTGCCGTTCGCCGGCGCCGAGGTGCTGTTTCTGGGCGGCGCGCTGGCCTGGGTCGCGCGCCAGGGGCGGCGGGTCGAGACCATCGAGCTGAGCCGCGAGAGGATCGCGGTGCGCGCCAACGGCGCCGGACCGGCCCGGCGAATCGACTTCCATCCGGGCTGGATGCGAATCGAGCTCAAGCCCGGCCGCTACCGTGGCTACCCGCAGCGACTGGTGCTCGGTTCCCACGGGCGCGAGTACGAGGTCGGCGCTTTCTTGAACGACGAAGAGCGCAGCGCATTGTTCGGTCAGTTGACCCGGTCGCTGCGAGCGGTGCGCCAGGCGGCCAGAGGGGCCGACGCACCGTAACCAGACCCGCCACGAGCGGGACGAGTTTTTACTGAGTTGAGTCGATGACGATAACAAGCAAACGAGCCTGGCGCTGGCTGCCGCTGGTCGCGGCGTGGTCACCCGCATGGGCCGAGTACGGCCTGAACATGTCGCGCGGCGTCAGCCCGTTCTCGGAACGGGTCTACGACCTGCACATGCTGATTCTGTGGATCTGCGTGGCAATCGGCGTGGTCGTGTTCGGGGCGATGTTCGTGGCCATGTACCTGCACCGGAAATCCCGCGGCCACACCCCGGCCAGCTTCAGCCACAGCACCCGGGCCGAGGTGATCTGGACCGTGATCCCGATCGTGATCCTGGTCGCGATGGCGGTGCCGGCGACCAAGACGCTGATCTTCATGGAGCAGACCGGCGATGCCGACATGACGGTCAAAATCACTGGCTATCAGTGGAAATGGAGATACGACTACGTCGAGGACGGCGTCAGCTTCCTGAGCACGCTGGACGACGCCAGCAACCGAGCCCGCCAGCTCGGTTCCGGGGTCGACGTCAATAGCGTCCCGAACTACCTGCTGAACGTCGACCACCCGCTGGTGCTGCCGACCGGGACTAAGGTGCGGTTCCTGATCACCTCCGAGGACGTGATCCACTCCTGGTGGGTGCCGGATTTCGGGTGGAAGCGCGACGCGATTCCCGGCTTCGTCAACGAGGCCTGGGTAGAGATTCGGAAACCGGGTACCTACCGCGGCCAGTGCGCCGAGCTGTGCGGCAAGGACCACGGCTTCATGCCGATCGTGGTCGAGGCGCTGGAGCCGGCCGCCTACCGCGCCTGGGTCGAGCAACGCAAGGAACAGCAACTGATCGCCGATCAGGGCCTGTAACGAAATCAAGGTAACGCCGATGAGCACTGCAGTAGCCCACCACGACACCCACGACCACGAACCCCAGGGGTTCCTGAGCCGGTGGGTGTTCACGACCAAC
>JBFJNB010000471.1:0-2400 GCA_041633655.1 Lysobacterales bacterium
ATGCCGGCGCCGAAGATGCCGCCGCGAACTGAGTCCCGGCTCGTACTCGCGGCGCTGCTCGTCGCGACGGCGGCGGCGGGGTCGGATCTCAGCGAGATCCTGGCGCAGAACAGCGCCGCGCGGGGCGGCTATCAGACCTGGCAGGCGGTGCGCTCGGCGCGCCTGACCGGGACCATGACGGTCAACGACGAGGCCACCGCGCCGGTGGTGATGGAGTTCAAGCGGCCCAACAAGGTGCGGGTGGAATTCGAACTCGGCGGCCTCACCGGAATCCAGGCGTTCGATGGCGAAAACGGGTGGGTGCAGATGCCGTTCGCGGCCCAGCCCGAGCCACGCATGATGACGGCCGCCGAACTCGAGGAAGTCGCCGCGACCGCCGATTTCGACGGCCCGCTGGTCGACTACCAGGCCAAGGGTTATCAGGCCGAATCGGTGGGCAGCACGCGCGTGAACGGGCGCGACGCGCACCAGTTGCGCCTGACCCACGCCGGCGGCGCGGTGATCGACCTCTATCTGGACGCGGAGACCCATCTGGAGATCCGCCAGTCACTGACCGTGGCCCGCCAGGGTCGACGAATCACGGTGCACACGACGCTCGGCGATTACCGCGCGGTCGGTGGTCTGGTGCTGCCGCACTCCCTCGAGATCGGGTTCGAGGGCCTGCCGCTGCGCCAGGTGTTGACGATCGACACCGTCGAACTCGATCCCGAGATCCCCGATCGCCGCTTCGCGCCGCCGTAGTGTCCTGTCTGGGCAGCGCTCCCATCGGGCGCGCCGCACAAGCGACGGCGACCTGATCGTGGTGTTCGGCGAGCATCTCTCGCGCTGCTGGAAGCAGATCACCCAGTTCCACGCTGGCGGGGCGCGGCCCGCGGCGCCCACCCCGGCCCCGAGCGCACCCGTTGGCTACTCGGCCCCGGATCCGGAGGCGTTCACGCTGCCCGAGGGAGACAAGCTGGTGCGCGACGAGCGCGGCGTGCGCCTGGCCCGCCCCGACGAGCAGGCCGACTGAGCGATCCGGTCCGTCGCGGCGGTTTGGCCCCTTTTTTTCTGGGTCCGGAATACAGTACAATAATGGTACTGTTTTGAGCCGAGAGCCCGATGTTACGCCTGAGCAAGCTGACCGATTACGCGATCGTCGTGATGACCGCGATGGCCGACGATCAGGCAAGGGTCCACAGCGCCAGCGAGCTGGCCGCGACCACCAGGCTGGAGCAGCCAACCGTGGCCAAGGTGCTGAAAGGGCTTGCCAAATCAGGACTGATCAAGTCCTATCGCGGGGTCAACGGCGGCTACGCATTGGCGGCCCCGGCGGATCGGGTATCGGTCGCCGACATCATCGGCGCGATGGAGGGCCCGATCGGGGTGACCGAGTGCAGCGCGCACGTGGGCCTGTGCGCGCAGGAAGCGGTGTGCGCGCTGCGCACCAACTGGCGGCGGATCTCCCGCGCGATCGAGATCGCGCTGTCGGAGGTCACGCTGCGGGACATGACCCGGCCGATGGTGCCGCCGATCGACGTCAGGCGGATGCGGCTGGTCACGCTGAACAAGGCGGAGTGAGCGATGTCAACCGGCAAGCAACAAGTCGAAGACCTGGTCCGGCGCCGCTATCGGGCCGGGTTCGTCACCGATATCGAGTCCGACACCGTCCCGCCCGGCCTGGACGAGGGCGTGATCGAGTTGATTTCGACCAAGAAGGGCGAGCCCGACTGGATGCTTCAATGGCGCCTTAAGGCCTACCGGCACTGGACCCGGATGACCCGTCCGCGCTGGGCCCACGTGCGCTACCCGGAGATCGACTACCAGGCGATTTCGTACTATTCGGCTCCGGGCAAGAAAGCCAAGTACTCGAGCTGGGACGAGGTCGACCCGAAGCTGATCGAGACCTACGACAAGCTCGGCGTGCCGCTGCACGAGCGCGCGCGATTGGCCGGCGTCGCGGTCGACGCGGTGTTCGACTCGGTCTCGGTCGGCACCACGTTCAAGGAGGAACTGGCCAAGGCGGGGGTGCTCTTCTGCTCGTTCTCCGAAGCGGTCCAGGAGCATCCGGAGCTGGTGCGTGAATACCTCGGCTCGGTGGTGCCGTATACCGACAATTACTTCGCCGCGCTCAACTCCGCGGTGTTTACCGACGGCTCGTTCGTGTTCGTGCCCGCGGGCGTGCGCTGCCCGATGGAGTTGAGCACCTATTTCCGGATCAACGAGCTCAACACCGGCCAGTTCGAGCGCACCCTGATCGTGGCCGAGGACTCCGCCTACGTCAGTTACTTGGAGGGCTGCACCGCGCCGATGCGCGACGAGAACCAACTCCACGCTGCGGTTGTGGAGCTCATCGCTCTCGATAACGCCTCGATAAAATACTCCACCGTGCAAAATTGGTATCCGGGCGACGAGAATGGC
>JBFJNB010000472.1:0-2396 GCA_041633655.1 Lysobacterales bacterium
CCGAAGAACAGCGGCTCGGGCGCCGCCATCGAGGTCGACTGCCGGTTGTTGAACGAGACCAGCGCGCGCAGGGTGACGTTGTCGGTCAGATCGAATTCGCCCTTGGTAAACACGCTGACCCGCTCGTTGGGGGTCGATATGAAGTTGAACGGCTGGTAGTTGAACCGATCGGCCAGGGTGAAATTATGGAAATCCGCGCTACCAGGATTGGCCGGATCGAACACCGGATTCGGACCCACGCCGGGATTCGCGGTGACGTTGACCGTGTTGCCGGTGCGCGGGTCGACGAACAGGAAACGCCCGGACGGGGTCCCGGAGCTCGCGCCGAACGGGAAGCCCGGAATCGGGAATTCCGAGATCTCGCGGTCGCCGGCGCTGACGCCACCCTGCTTGGTGTAGTTCAAGTCCATGAAGATCCGCGCGCGCTCGGTGTGCGCGCCCCAGGCGATGTCGTATTCCTCGGATGTGCCGTCGCCCTTGTCGAACTCGCCGTAATAGGCCGAGACCCGCAGGGTGTCGTAATCGTCCTGGGTGATGATGTTGATCACGCCGCCGATCGCGTCCGACCCGTACACCGCCGAGGCCCCGTCCTGGAGCACCTCGATCGACTTGATCGCGTTAACCGGAATCGTGTTCAGATCGACCGCGCCGGATACCCCGCTGGCCGATGAGCCGCGCACCCAACGGCGCCCGTCGACCAGCACCAGCACCCGCTTGGACTGCAGATACCTCAGGTCGATCTCGGCCGCGCCGGCGCCGATGCCGGCGCCGTCCGGCGGAAAGCCGAGGTTGCCGGACGAGTTGTTGGTCTTGTTGATCGCCGATCCCGAGATCGGCAGGCGCTGCAGATAGTCGGCCAGCGATACCTGCCCGCTGCGGTCGATGTCCTGATCGCTCAGGACCTGCACCGGCGCGCGTGCATCCAGCGGATTCTGGCGGATGCGCGAACCGGTGACGATGATCTCCTCGACAGCCTCGTCGGTTTCATCGGTCTGTGGCTGGGCCAGCACGGTCGTGGGCGCGGCCATCGCGACGGCGACGCCCACGCTGAGCAGCCAGCGTTGGGATTTGCTCGGGTTCACTCGCATGGATCATTCCTCCAAACTTGGATTGGGAGTCTAGATTCTCCGGCCCGGATGTCCCCTCAGTTCCGGGTCGAGGTGCTCGTGCAGCGCTACCATAGCACGCTCTCCGAGCGCGCGACACCGGTCGATGGTCACCTGGCAATGTGCCGAAAGCGCTCGATCGTTCGGAGCCGTCGGCGAGGATCACTTCCTCGCCGATCTGGGTGCGGATTCCGTCCCGGGATCGACCCGCCGCGCTGCAATCCCGAATGGCTTTCGCTATAGTTTCAAGGAATGCCCCGCCCCGGGGCGCGCACGAGGGCGACGCGATGATCCACCTCACCATCAACGGCGATCGACACGGAATTGACGTCGCCGAGGACACCCCTTTGCTCTGGGTATTGCGCGACACGCTGGGCCTGACCGGCACCAAGTACGGCTGCGGCATCGCGCTGTGCGGTGCCTGCACCGCGCACCTGGACGGGGTGCCGATTCGAACCTGCGTAACCCCGGTTTCGGCCGCCGCCGGCAAGTCGCTGACCACGATCGAGGGCCTGTCCAGCGACCGGGGACACCCGGTGCAGCGGGCCTGGATCGAGCTGGACGTACCCCAGTGCGGCTACTGCCAGTCCGGCCAGATCATGTCGGCCGCGGCGCTCATCGCCGACAACGCCGATCCCAGCGATGGCGACATCGACGCGGCGATGAGCGGCAACATCTGCCGCTGCGGGACCTACCCGCGCATCCGCAAGGCCATCCACCGGGCCGCCGAGCTGGCCCGCGGAGGAAGCTGAGATGTCCCACGCAGTCAAATCGGCCGGGGCGGTGTCGCGCCGCCAGTTTCTGAAAACCACCGCAGCCGCCTCCGGCGGTCTGGTCATTGCGCTTTACCTGCCCGGCTGCGGGCGTCCGGAACAGGCGGCCGGCAAGATGGCTCCGCCGTCCGGACCGATGGCGGCCAACGCGTGGCTGACGATCGAGCCCGACGGCGCAATCCGGGTGCTGTGCGACCGCTCGGAGATGGGCCAGGGCGTGTACACCGCGCTGCCGACCCTGATCGCCGAGGAACTGGAGATCGACGTCGGCGCGATCCAGGTGGCGTTCGCGCCGCCCGGTGAGGCCTACGTCAACGCGCTGCTCGGCGGCCAGGTCACCGGCGGCAGCACCAGCGTGCGCGACGCCTGGGACAAGCTCCGAATGGCCGGCGCCGAGGCGCGCGAGCGGCTGATCGCGGCGGCGGCGGCCCACTGGGGGGTCGCGGCCAGCGAGTGCCGCGCCGCGGACGGAGCGGTCGTTCACGGCGAGCGGCGCCTGACCTACGGCGAGCTGGCC
>JBFJNB010000473.1:0-2382 GCA_041633655.1 Lysobacterales bacterium
GAGCACGGCGTCGCCGGCATCGTGGCCGACGTCGTCGTTGATCTGCTTGAAGCCGTCGAGGTCGATGAACAGCAACGTGAAGAACTCGTTCCGGCGGGCGGCGTTGTCGATGCTCCACTGCGCCCGCTCCTCGAGCAGACGGCGATTGGGCAGCCGGGTCAGCGAGTCGTGCAGACCCACCGCCTCGGTGGTGCTGCGCAGCGACCGGACCTCGTGTTCCTGAGCGAAAATGAGCGCGGCGGCCTTCAGCACCTCCAGCGCCGAGTCCGGGTCTACGATCGGTTCGCGCCGCGCCGCGATGACCGCCCCGGCCGGGCGCCGGTCGATCGTCAGCGGCAGCGCGATGTAGCTGGCGATACCGTGATCGTCCAGGAACGGGTCGGCCCCGATCTTGGCACGCGCATCGCGCGCCGCCAGCACCGCCTCACCTGCCAGCAGCTTGCGGTACGGCAGGTGGGTCGCGGGATCGGTAGGCGGCGGGCCGAAGTCACCGCGACTGAACGCGGCCAGCACCTTCAGCGCTTCGCCGTGCTCAGGATCTGCCGCGGTGACCAGGAAGTAATCCAGGTCGAGGCTCTCGGCGATCAGATCGGCCAGCGCCGCCACCGGCGGCCCGGTCTCGGGGTCCGGCAGGAATCGCCCCAGCGCGGCCAGCCGCCGGCGCAGGCGGGTCTCGGCGCTGACGTCGCGGATGACCGTCAGATACACCAGCGAACCCGCGTGCATGCCCAGCGTCTGGGTGACCTCGACCGTCAAGTCCGGGCCCGCTTTGCCCTGGCGCAGGCAGTGGAACCTCACGACCCCATCCCGGGCCAGGCGCCGGTTGTGGGCGCGCCGCTCGGCCGGCGTCAGATTGAGCCCGATCGAATCCAGCGGCTGGCCGATCCAATCCTCCGACGCGCCGCCGGAGTGAACCAGGAATGCGCGGTTGACCGCCAGGATGTCGCCGCGCCGCGGGTCGGACAGCAGGCGCTGATCCTCCCCCGAGTCGAACAGTACCTCACCACCGCCGGCGGCCGGGGATTCGGCCGGCCGCGGGGCCTGCGCGCGCATCAGGCGGAACAGGAACTCGGCCCGCTCCACCGGGCTGCGAACGCAGTCGATCACGCCGGCCGGCAGCGCTTCCCAGTTCCAGCGGCCCTCCCCGGAGGGCATCAGGCCGATGACCCGGCCGGCGCCGCCGCCATTGGCGTGGGCCTTCAGCATCCGGGTGACGTCCGCGCCGTCCAGCGCAAGATCGACGATCAGCAGGCTGATCGGGACCTGGCCCAGGAACTCGAACGCCTCGGGCGGGTTTTTGGCAGTGTAGATTGCCTCGACGTCCAGGCTTTCCAGCGCCTCGAAGATCGCCTTCCGGTCGGCGCGCCGCGACGCCACGATCAGTGTCGTTCCGACCGTCTTGGAATGCGGTGCGGTCATCACACCACCCAGCGTCCGTCTCGCAGGCGCGGCTTCAGCGGCTTGCGCTCGTCCTCGAACACGTGCGCCACGCTGTCGGTCAGCACCCCGGGCAGCGCCACTTCCGAGCCGAGCAGGATCACCTTGCGCTCGTATCCGTCCTGCGCGTGCGCGATCTCCCGCAGGAACTGGATGCTGGAATGGTGCAAGTGGCGCTCGAACTCGGTGAACACGTAAATGCCGTAATGCACGCTCTGCAGCACGTAGCGCAGCGCCTCGGAAAGCTGGCGAGACCCGGGCACGCTGATGTCGGCCGCTTTCAGGCTGCGGAATCCGCGACCATCCTGCCAGTGGTAGATCGACTTGCCGGTGCGGCGGCACACGATCCGGAACTGGACCAGGGCCGCGTCCACGTCGGCGGAGTGGAGCGCGATCACCCGGTCGGTGCGTTCGACCAGGGACTCGAAGAAATCACCGGTCACGACGATGCGCTGCGGCGACGCACGCCCGGGGCAGCGGACGCCGCGCGAGTCGCCCCGGCTCGCCCGTCCACATTCTCGATCCCCGCATAAAGCGCCACCAGGCCATCGTTTGAGACTGCCCATACTAATTCTCGTTTACCGCTCAATCAATGAGCTAGGAGACAAAGCTAACAAAGCACTGCGGCTGTCGCTCCGCGCCGCGCCACCGCCGCCGACGAGACTTCATCGGCTCGGCCATGGGATAATCGTGGGCCCGATTTTGATCCGATCAGGAGCCGACTCGATGTTTGAAGGACTGAGCCCGAAGAACTGGCGATGGCAGGAGCTTCCCGGAGGCGCCGTCAACCTCATCATGGACGTCGCCGCCGGTTCGACCAACACCTTCTCCCGCGAAGCCATGGGCGAACTCGCCAAGCTCATCGAGCGGCTCCGGATCGAACCGCCGCCGGGCGTGATCGTGACCTCCGGAAAGGACTCGGGCTTCATCGCCGGCGCCGACATC
>JBFJNB010000474.1:0-2365 GCA_041633655.1 Lysobacterales bacterium
ACCGCGATCGCGGGCGCGCTCGGCTCCGGCGTATCACCGCGGGCAGCGCGCGCCTCGGCGATCTGGCCGGCGAGCTGACGCGCGACCGGGCTGTCGGGCTCCAGCAGTCGCTCCAGGCGCTGCCAGTTCTCGAGCGCGGCGTCGTAATCCCGCCGCTGAAATGCCGCGATTCCGAGCATCCACAGCGCCTTTTGCGACTCGGGTTCGAGCTCCAGCGCCGCGCGCAGCAGCGTCTCGGACTGTTCCGGCAGGCGGCCCTGGCCGTCGGCGAATGCGATCGCCTCGGCGTATTCGACCATCAGCGCCGGTTCGCCGGGTACCAGCTCCAGTGCCCGCTTGAAGGCACCGCGCGCGTCGGTGTAGCGGTCCACCGCCATATACGAGCGGCCGAGCAGGAACCAGCCGTTGACGTCGTCGGGATCCTGCGCCAGCCGCGCCGCGAGTTGGGTAATCGCGGAGGTCAGCTCGGGTGCCCCGACCTCGTCGCCGTGGGCGGTCGCCGCCGGCGCGGGGGTCGCCGACTGTGCCAGCGCCGGAATCGCGCCCGGATTGCCGACCTGAAGATAGAGCGCGACCGCGGCCAATGGGGTCAGGATCAGCAGGGCCCAGGCGGTGACCGGCGTCGCGGTGGCGGTCGGGGCCCGTTCCGGCGCCTCCGGCAGCGTCGCGGCGAGCCGCTCGCGCCGGCGGGCGTATTCGTCCCGGGTGAGGTGTCCGTCCGCGAGCGCCTGTTCTAAGCTGGCGAGTTTGCGCTGCGCTTCGCTGGCGGCGGGGCTCGCGCCGGCATCACGCGCCCCGCGCATCAGACGCGGAACCACGAACCCCAACGCCAGCGCCGCCATCGCGGTGGCCGCAATCCAGAAACCGATCATGGTCCGTCACCTTCCAGCGCGTCCAGGCGCCGCTCCAGTTCTTCCTGCTCGGGGTCCGCGGCGACCGTCCCGCGCCGGCGCCGGCGCAGCGTGACCACGAGCACCGCGGCCCCGACCGCAACGATCAGCACCGGGCCGAACCACAGCATCCAGGTGGCCGGCTTGACCGGCGGGCGATAGAGCACGAAATCGCCGTAACGCTCCACCAGATACGATTTGATTTCGGCGTCGCTGCGGCCGGCGCGGATCATTTCCAGCACCTGATCGCGCAGGTCCTTCGCCAGCGCCGCGTCGGAGTCGGCCAGATTCTGGTTCTGGCACACCAGGCAGCGCAGCTCCTCGATCAGCCCCCGGTAGCGCGCCTCCTCGGCCGGGGAGGCGAAATCCTGCGGATCGATCGCGTATGCGGCGACGCCGAGCAGCCCGGCCAGCGCGAATGCGACCAACCGCTTCACGAGGCCGGCCCGGGTTTCAACAGCGGCAGGAATTTGGCCGCGAACACCCGCTCGTCCATCGGGCCGATGTGCTTTTGCAGCACCACCCCGTTGGCGTCGATCAGGAACGTCTCGGGTGCCGCGTAGACCCCGAAGTCGATCCCGGTGCGCCCGCTCAGGTCGAACAGGCTGGCGCGGTAGGGGTCGCCGAAAACCTTCAGCCACTGGAGCGCGTCGGCGCGCTGGTCCTTCCAGTTCAGCCCGTACACCGCGACCGTGCCGGACTCGGCTAAGTCGGTGATGAACGGATGCTCGATCCGGCAGGACGGGCACCAGCTCGCCCAGACGTTGAGCAGGTAAGGCTGGCCGAGCAGGTCGTCCCTGGACAGCGATTCGGTCTCGCGTCCCAAAAGCGGCAGCTCGAATGCCGGGGCCGGCTTGTCGATCAGCGGCGAGGGCACCAGGCTCGGGTCCTTGCCGATTCCGGAGGCGAGCAGGGCACCGACACCGACAAACACGGCCAGCGGGAGAATCAGTCGCAGCTTCATGCCGCCTCCGTCGCGGTCCCGGCGAGCTGTCCGGCGCGCTCGGCGCGCAGCTCGGCAAAATAGCGCCGGTCGGATGCACCCAGCAGGCCGCCGGCCATCATCAGCAGCGCGCCGGCCCAGATCCAGCGGATGAACGGCTTGTGGTAGACGCGGATCGCCCACGCGCCGCCCGACCCTCCGAGCGGCTCGCCCAGCGATACGTACAGGTCGCGGGTCAGACCCGGGTCGATCGCGGCCTCGGTCATCGGCTGGCCCCCGCGCGAATAAGCGCGTTTCTCCGGATAGAGTTCGGTCACCAGTGACTCGTTCTTGAACACCTCGAAGCGGCCGCGGTCGGCGACGTAATTGGGGCCCATCGCCCGGGTGACGCCGGAAAACTTGAATTCGTAGGCGCCCGCCTGGAACGACTGGCCGGGCTCCAACGCGATGTCCTTTTCCAGCCCGCGGGTCTCGACCATTGTGACCCCGACCAGGAATACGCCGACCCCCAGGTGGGCCGCGATCATGCCCC
>JBFJNB010000475.1:0-2363 GCA_041633655.1 Lysobacterales bacterium
CCGTAGCGCAGGTAGTAGCGGGTCAGGAGCCCGCCCATGCTGTGGGCTACGATGTCGACCATCAGGTCGGGATCGGCATAGTCGTCGCGGATCCGGGTGATCAGTTCATCCAGGCGAGCGGCGTTGCTGACGTTGTCCAGGCGCCAGTCGTAAAGGAACAGGTAATAGCGGCGTTCGCCCCCGGCGGCGGTGCCGGGCTGGCCGCGCACATAGCCGCCGGCGGACTCCAGCACGTCGATGATGCGGCCATAGAAATCGGTGCCGGCGGCGCGGTCGGTGATCGCGAACGGCTGCATCGCCTCCGGCACCGGCTCCAGTGAGTCCGGGTCGATCTTGAGCGCCAGGTCCTCGTAGTCGCTGAACAGAAGCTTGGTCAGGCGACCGGTCCAGACCTCCATCCCGGTCGGGTGGGCGCGCAGGCGCGAACCCAGGATACCGTGCACCAGGATCACCGGCGGCTGATCCCGCGCCTGGCGGGCGCTGCCGTAGAGGCGGGCCAGATCGGGGGCGCGGGTGGTGGCGCAGCCCGCCAGCAACAGTCCGATCAGCGCGCTCGCGGAGCACACTCTAGTCATTTGGGTGCTGTGCCACTGGGTTGCCGGTGTCAAGCTTCCTCAATTTAAGCCGATGCGCGCCCGGTTCGCAAAGCATCGGCGAGCAGGGCTGCGACGCGCTCCAACTGCTCCGGCGTGTTGTGGTAGTGCGGTGACAGCCGCAAGGCTCCATCGCGAATTGCGCTGAGCACGCCACCGGCGCGCAGCGCTCGATAAAGTCCGCGGGTGCGCGCGGCGCTCCCGGCGCGCGCGCTCACGATCCCGGCGCGGGCCGCCGGCGTCGGCGGGGTCACGACCTCGAGTCCGAGCGCGGCCAGTCGATCGATCAGGAAACCTGAGTTTTCCAGCACCCGCGCCTCGACCCAGGCGGCACCCAGTTCCTCGTACAGCGACAGGCTCGCATCCAGCGCCAGGATCCCGAGCGTGTTCAGCGTGCCGGGCTCGAATCGCCGCCCGGTCGCCGCCGGACCTGCCGGGGGCGTGTCGAAATCGAACGGGCGCTCGCTCATGCGCCAGCCGAACTGATTGAGCGTCAGCCCGCGGCGGAGCTCGGGGCGGGTGTACAGGAACGCCAGCCCCTCCGGCGCCAGCAGCCATTTGTGACTGCCGGCGGCGACGAAATCGGCCTCGAGCGCGGTGGCGTCGAGGGCCACCGCGCCGAGACTCTGGATCGCGTCGATCCCGAACGCGATTCCGGCCTGGGCGCAGAATGCGCCGAGCGCTGCCAGGTTCATCCGGATCCCGGAGGAATATTGGACCGAGCTGACGGTCAGCACCCGGGTGCGCCGATCGCAGGCCGCGATCAGGTCCTCGTGGGCGTCGGCCCGCGGATCTCCGGGCACCAGCCGCACCTCGACCCCGAAGCGCTCGCACGCTTCCCAGCACAGGCGATTGGACGGAAACTCGTAGGCTCCCAGCACGACGTTGTCGCCGCGGCGCCAGTCCAGCCCCATCGCGACTGCCGACAGCGCCTGGGACGTGTTCTGCACCAGCGCGATATCGCCCGGGTCGGGTACGTTGATCAGGCGGGCCAGGCGTTCGCGCAGGCGCTGCTCGGCGGCGTGCCAATCGCGCCAGTCGGCGCTGGCGCGGGTCAGGTTCTGACGCGCGAACGTGGCCACGACGTCGGCGGTGCGCCGCGGCCACGGGCCGAGCGCGGCGTGATTCAGATAGATCAGGTCTTGTTCCAGCGGGAATTCCGCGATGGCCAGCGCCGCGGGCTCCATTGGTTCTCCTGACACCGGGGTTGGGCTCATGTTATCTTGCGCCGGATCGGGCAGATAGGGGGCAACGCAAGGCGGCGGGGCCGCGCGACCATCATCCGCCGGCGAAGATCGAACTATTGAGTCCAGCGCTGGTCTAGTCTCACTGGACGCTGGCTCCTCGGAAGGAGCTTGCCCGGATGGGCGAAAAACAGGCCGACAAGGTTCTCGTTCAGCGGGTTCAGCACGGTGACAAAAAGGCGTTTGATCTGCTGGTCCTCAAGTACCAGCACAAGATCGTCAACCTGATCTCGCGCTACGTGAACGATAGCGCTGAGACGCTCGACGTGGCGCAAGAGGCATTTGTCAAAGCCTACCGGGCGATCGGCAGCTTTCGCGGCGACTCAGCGTTTTACACGTGGCTGTACCGGATCGCGATCAACACCGCGAAAAACGCGCTCGTGGCGAGCCGCAGGCGGCCGGTGTCGTACGACCTCGACCTGCAGGACGGTTCGCAGGTCTTCCGGCAACTCGGCAATGGCCTCGAATACTGTCCTTTCGATCTCGTCCTTGAGCAGCTCGTTTTCCGGCGTGTCACGATCCTTTA
>JBFJNB010000476.1:0-2363 GCA_041633655.1 Lysobacterales bacterium
ACGTAGTAGGACTCGCCGAGCCAGTACTGCGCGTTGTCGGCGTACTCGCCGTTGGGATAGCGCTCCACGAAGGATGAGAACAGGCGCGCCGACTCGGCGTAGCGGCCCTCCTTCAGCGCCGCGAACGCGGCGTCGTAATCGGCCTTCTCGGCCGCTGGATCGGCCATCGGGGCGATGTTCTGGTCCGGGGTCGCGCCCAGGCCGGTGGTCTCGAGCTGCGCGTCGATCGGCTCGCGCACCTCGGGCAAGTCGGCCCGCAACCCGGGGTCGGCGACCGGGAAATCAGTCCCCGGCACGCTGGCGGCCCCACCCGGATCGGTCGGAAACCCTACCGGGGGTCGCGTCACCCCCCGCTCGGTCAGCGCCGAGACGCGCCGGTCCAGGTCCAGGTACTGGTCCCGCTGGGCCGCCTTGATGCGGTCGAGTTCGAAGCTCTGGTCCTCGATCAGGCCGCGCAGCAGCGCCAGCTCCTGGCGCAGCTCGTTGATCGCCGAAAACATGTCGGCCATCGCCTGGCGCGCTTCCTCGTCCTGGCCGGCCGATTCCAGCGCGGCCATCCGCTGCTCGATCAGCTCCATCCGATCGGACAGGCTCAGGCGGCGCTGGCGCTGGGCGTCCGCGGGCTGCGCAAAGACAACGGCAGCCAGTGCGGCTGCCGTTGCCAGAGACCAGACTCGAGCGGGGCTCATTGCCGGCGGGTGTAGATGATCTCCACCCGGCGGTTCTTGGACCAGCAGCTCTCGTTGCTGCAGGTAGACGCCGGCCGCTCTTCGCCGTAGGACACCACCGAGAGCTGGCTGCCGGAGCCGCCCTGGGCATCCAGCATGCCGGATACCGAGTTGCCGCGGCGCTCGCCCAGCCCCAGGTTGTACTCGCGGGTGCCGCGCTCGTCGGCGTGGCCTTCCAGCGTAACCCGGGCGCCCGGATTGGCACCGAGGTAGGTGCCGTGGGCTGCCAGGATGTCACGAAACTCCGGGCGGATGTTCGACTTGTCGAAGTCGAAGTAGATCACGCGCCGGTTCAGCAGGTTGGCCGGGTCGTCGAGACCCTCGGGCTTGGTGTGGTCGCCCGCGCCGCGATAGGCGTTCGGGTCGGCCGGCGGCGGTGCTTCTTGCCGTGGCGGTTCCGGCTCCGGCTCGACCACCGGCTTGACCTGCTCCTTCTTACAGGCCACCAGTCCTGCGCACAGCAGAGCCAGTAACGTCAATCGGATAGCGTTCTTCATCGTCTAACTCCCCATGAGAAGTTGGTTGGGAATGTTTTTTGGTTTATTCAATTATCGGCGACCACGCTGGTTCTCGAATATGCCCCTCTGAAAAAATCAGCCGGTGCGCGGTGCGGCCCGCCGCAGCAGCGCCGTGAACGGGAACTGCGGATAATACACCTTGCGTCCCGTCTCTTGAAGCGTAAAGCACCATGCGACCGTTTGGGGCGAAACTGGGGGACTCGTCCAGCGGACCGCCGGAAACAATCTGCAGCACGTGGGTGCGCGGGTCAAGCAGCGCGATACGGTAGTTGTTTTCGACCCCGTGCACAAGTGCGATCCGGTCGCCCGAGGGCGAGATCGACGCGCGCGCGTTGTAGTCGCCCTCGCGGGTCATGCGGGTCGGTTTGCGCCCGCCGGCGACCGGCACCGAATAGAGCTGCGGCTTGCCGCCGCGGTCGGAGGTGAACACGATGGTCCGGCCGTCGGGCATCCACACCGGTTCGGTGTCGATCGCCCAGTGTTCGGTCAACTGGACCGTGCGCCGGGTGGTCAGGTCCATCACGTAGATTTCCGGGTTGCCGCTGTGCGACAGCGTCAGCGCCAGGCGCTGGCCGTCGGGCGAGAACGCCGGCGCGCCGTTGATGCCCTTGTGCGCGGCCACCTGCTGGCGCTGGCCGGTCGCCAGTTCCTGGATCCAGATCGAGGAATTGCCGCTCTCGAACGAGACGTAGGCCAGGCGTTGGCCGTTGGGCGACCAGGCCGGCGACAGCAGCGGTTCGCGCGAGCGCACGATCGGCTGCGGGTTCTGCCCGTCGGCGTCGGCCACCATCAGCGAGTAGCGCGAGGTCTCGCCCTCGCCGGCCGCGGTCACATAGGCGATCCGGGTGCGGAAGAAGCCAGGCACCCCCAGCAGCTTCTCATAGATGGTGTCGGCGATATGGTGAGCGGTGTAGCGCAGGCCCCCGGGGCGGGCGCTGAACACCAGCGACAGCAGCGTGTCGCCGCTGATCACGTCGGTTAAGTGCATCTTGACCTGGTAGCCCGCGAGTGAATCGCCCTCGATCTCGCCGATCACGATGTAGTCGACCTCCAGCCGGCGCCAGGTCCCGTAGTTGATGTCGGGCAGCCGGTACGGGCGCTCGATGACGTCGCGCGC
>JBFJNB010000477.1:0-2353 GCA_041633655.1 Lysobacterales bacterium
AATTCGAAAATTAGATTTCGAAATCCCTGAAATTTTAATGACTTACAGTCGCTGAAATGCCGGCACAGCCGACGGCAACGCCGGGCTGCTTCTTCCCCTCACGGGGAAACCCCAACATGGCTTGTGCCTGGCTTCCTTGTGCCGGACCAGTGCCCGCCATTGATGGCCGGGAACTAATCAGAGGGATCGGCACCGATCCGCACTACCGTGCGTCCGAACGAGTCGCCCGCGAGCATGATCTCGAACACCTCCGGGAGCTGCTCCAGGGTCACCTCGCGGGTCGCGATCTGATCCAGCATCGGGGGCTTCAGTTCGCCCGCCAGGCGCTGCCACAACTTGAGCCGGAGAGGATAGGGGCAGCCGGCGGAGTTGATCCCGAGCACGCTGACCCCGCGAATCACGAACGGCATCACCGTGGTGTGCAGCTCGATGCCGCCGGCCAGACCGCAACTGGCGATGTTGCCCCAGGGTTTGATCACCCGGGTGAGCCCCGCCAGCATCTCGTCGCCAACGTTGTCCACCGCGCCGGCCCAGCGCGCTTTCTCCAGCGGCCGCTGGCCCCAGTAGAGGCGGTCGCGCGAGATGCACTGGCGCGCGCCGAGCTGCTCCAGAAAATGAAACCGCTCGACTTTGCCGGTGATCGCGTGGACCTCGTAACCGGCCGCGGTGAACACCTGCAGCGCGAGCATCCCGACCCCGCCGGTGGCGCCGGTGACGACCACCGGACCCAGGTCCGGGTCCTGGCCGGCGGCTTCCATCCGTTCCAGGCACAGCGCGGCGGTGAAGCCGGCGGTGCCCAGCGCCATCGCCTCGCGCGTGCTCAGCCCCTCCGGCAGCGGCACCACCGCGGCGGCCGGCAGCCGGGCGCGCTCGGCGTAGCCGCCGTCGAGGGTTTCGCTCAGACCGCAGCCGGTGGCCAGCACCGCGTCACCGGCGGCGAAGCGGTCGTCGCTTGATTCGAGCACCCGCCCGGCCAGGTCGATGCCTCCGTTGAGCGGCGCGGTGCGCAGGATCTTGCCCTTGCCGGTGCCGGCGAGCGCATCCTTGTAGTTGACGCTGGAGTACTCGACGGCGATGTCGACCTCGCCCGCGGTCAGCGCATCCGGACCGAGCTGCTCGATCCCGGCCCGGTAGCCCTGGTCGTCGTCGTGGATCCGGAACGCCCGAAAGTCGCTCACCGCTCAATCCTCAGCCGAGACGGTGGATCGCGCGCTTGTCCACCGCCAGCGCCGCCTCGTGGATCGCTTCCGACATCGTCGGATGGGCGTGGACGATCCGGGCCAGGTCCTCGGCTGAGCCGTGGAACTCCATCGCCACCACCGCCTCGGCGATCAGCTCGGAGGCGTTGGCCCCGCACAGGTGGATCCCGAGCAGGCGATCGGTTTCAGCATGCGCGATGATCTTGACCAGGCCCGCGGTCTCGCCCATCGCCAGCGCGCGGCCGGTGGCGGCGAACGGGAAGGTCCCGGTCCGGTACGGGATGCCGGCCTCCTTCAGTTGCTGCTCGGTGCGTCCGGTCCAGGCGATCTCCGGCTCGGTGTAGATCACCCACGGCACCACGTCGAGGTCCAGGTGCGGCTTCTGACCCGCGATCCGCTCGGCCACCGCGATCCCTTCCTCGGTTCCCTTGTGGGCCAGCATCGGCCCGCGCACCGCGTCGCCGATGGCCCAGACCCCGGGCGCGGCGGTGCGGCAGTCCTCGTCGACCTCGATGAAGCCGCGCGCGGTCAGCTTGACCCCGGCCTCGGGTCCCAGCAGGCCGTCGGTCGCGGCGCGCCGACCGACCGCGACCAGCAGCCGCTCGACGCTCAGCCCGTGCTCCTTGCCGTCCTGTTCGTAGCGGACCTTGACCGTGGCTTCGGCGACCTCGGCGCCCAGGACCTTGGCGCCGAACCTGATCTCGAGCCCCTGCTTCTTGAACTCGCGCCCGGCCGCGCGCGCGATATCGGGGTCGGCGGTCGGCAGCAGGCTCGGCAGCGCCTCCAGCATCACCACCTTGGAACCGAGCCGGCGCCAGACGCTGCCGAGTTCCAGCCCGATCACCCCGGCGCCGATGACTCCCAGCGTGCGCGGCACCTGGGTCAGCTCCAGCGCGCCCTCGTTGTCCAGGATGTACTCGTTGTCGTGGGCCACGTTCGGGATCTCGATCGGCACCGAGCCCGGGGCCAGGATCACGTGCTCGGCGTCGAGGGTACGCTCCTCGCCGCCGTCGAGCGGCGCGATCGTGACCCGGCGGTCGGCGTCCAGCCGGGCGGTGCCGGCGATGTGCTCGACCTTGTTGCCCTTCAGCAACTGGGCGACGCCGCCGGTCAACTGGTTCACGATCTTGTCCTTGCGCGCGATCATTGCGGCC
>JBFJNB010000478.1:0-2322 GCA_041633655.1 Lysobacterales bacterium
CTGGTCAAAAAACGTCTCGAGCGCGGCCAGACCGAGGTGCATGTCACACCACGCGGGCGACCCCGAGCGCGGTGCGCGCCGCGCGCCACGGCAGCGCCGCGCGCCTGATCCGCACCGGAAACTGCCGGACCGCCAGCAGCGCGCGTAGATCCTCCGGGAATTCCGCCGGCGGCGCGTCCCCGTCCAGCCCGGCCAGCAGGTCCTTCGACAGCGCCTCGAAGACGGCCAGCGGCTTGCCGGCCGCGTGCTCGCACAGCAGCGAGGCCGACGCCGAGCACACGGCGCAGAACTCGCCGTGGTAGGCCGCCAGCCGGATGGTGTCGTCGGCGACTTCCAGCTCCAGGCGAACGTCGTCGCCGCACAGCGGGTTGTCGGCCGATGCCGCGTGGGTTGCGTGAAGTCTGCGGTTGAGCCCGACCGGGGCGCGTGCGTGTTTCAGGACCACCCGCTGGTACAGCGTGCGCGCATCGCTCACCCCAGCGCCGCCCGCAACTGATCCAGGATCGGCAACCGCCGGATGCGCACCCCGCTGGCGGCGAAGATCGCGTTGGTCAGTGCCGGAGCGACCGGCGGCAGCGGGATCTCGCCGACCCCCGCGGGTTCCTCGCCGTACGGCAGTACGTGCGCCTCCAGCGCCTTGGGCACCCCGGCCAGGCGCAGCAGCGGGTAGTCATGGAAGTTGCTCTGCACCACCTGTCCGTTCTCGACCGTGATCTGCAGGTTCAGCGCGGTGCTCAGGCCGTCGATCGTGCCGCCCTGGAGCTGGGCCTCGACCCCGCGCGGGTTGACCGGATAACCGCAATCGATCGCGGCGACGATGCGCTCGATGGTGAGTTCGCCCGAGTCCCCGACCGTGACCTCGATCGCGTGCGCGGCGTACCCTCCGAACGTGAAATGGGCGGCCACCCCGACCCCGCGCCCGGCCGCGCGGTCGGCGCCGTAGTCGATGCGTTCGGCGACGAACCCGAGCAGGCGCGACAGCCGGCCCGGATTGAAGATCGGTCCGCCGTGGTTGCCGTATTCGAGCTCGCGCTCGGGGCCAAACAGCGCGAGCTTGAACTCGAGCGGGTCCTGGTCGGTGGCGTGGGCGACCTCGTCGAGGAAGCTCTGCACCGCGAACGCGTTGGCCGCGTGCGCCGGAGCCCGCCACGAGCCGCGCGGCATTCCGGATTGCGCCGAGTGGTACTCCAGCCGGAGGTTGTCGATGAGCGCGGCCGGGAAGTCGTCGGGGTAGAGCTCGGCCCGCCACAGATCCTCGTCCGGCATGTTGGGGCGCCGGTAGTACTTGCTGGCGCTCGCCAGCCGGTGGCGCCACGCGACCGGCTTGCCGCCCTGATCCAGGCCCATGGTCAGCTCGTGCAGCCCCGAGGGGCGGTAAAAATCGTGCCGCAGGTCGTCCTCGCGGGTCCATTGCAGCTTGATCGGCCAGCCGGTCTTCTTCGAAAGGATCGTTGCCTCGCGGACGTAGTCGTTGGTCAGCCGGCGGCCGAAGCCGCCGCCGACCCGGGTCATCTCGATGGTGATGTCCTCTCGCGGCAGCCCGGTCTCATCGGCGACCGTGCGCGAGGCGCCGGCCGGCATCTGGGTCGGAGCGATGATGTGGCACGAGTCTTCGCGGACGTTGGCGTAGCAGTTCTGCGGCTCCAATGGGGCGTGGGAAACGAACGGGATCTCGTAGCGCCGGGTCACGACCCGCCGGGCCCCTTCCAGCGCGCGGTCGAAATCGCCGTCGTCGCGCACCACCTGACCCCGACCTTCGAGCAGCTTCTCCAACTGGGCGCGGAACGCCGTCGAGCTCTCGCCGGCGTGGGGGCCCGGCTTCCACTCGATCCTCAGAGCGTCGCGGCCCTGGATCGCGGCCCAGGTCGAGGTCGCGATCACCGCGACCCCGGCGGCCAGGATATGGTAAGGGGCTTCCGGCTCGGGGCCCTCGACCGGCACCACGTCCAGCACCCCGGGCACCTGGCGCGCCGCGCGGTCGTCGACCGACCCCACGCTGCCGTCCAGATACGGGCTGCGCGCGATCACCGCGTAGCGCATCCCGGGCATCCGGGTGTCGATACCGTAGGCCGCCCGGCCGGTCACGATGTCGCGCGCGTCGATCACGCTCTGAGGCTTGCCGACGATCCGGTAGTCGTCTTTGGCCTTCAGTGGCGGCGCGGACTCCGGCGGCGGCAGCTTCGCCGCCAGCGGCGCCAGCTCGCCGTAGCGCAACCGTTTGCCGCCGTCGTCGAGCAGCACCGCGCCGGGTTCGGTGCTGAGCCGTTCCAGCGGCGCCTCCCAGACCTTGGCCGCGGCCTTGATCAGCATCAGCCGGGCGGC
>JBFJNB010000479.1:0-2303 GCA_041633655.1 Lysobacterales bacterium
CGCTCGGCGCGCAGTCGCCGGCGACCCCGCGCGGCGGCGGTTTGAAGCGCTGAAGCTCGATCGCTCCCGAAGACGAGCCGCCGTAGGCCAGGGTCAGGTTCTCGCATTCGAAGTTGGCCGTGAGCGTACCCCAGGGCTCGAACGCCACCGCGCCGGCGTCGAAACCGGGCCCGAAGCGCCCGCCGCGGGTGACCACGGTGTCCAGTACCACCCGATTGCCCTGGGCGCTGCCCTGGCCGACCAGGTAGGCCTGCGCGCCGGATTCATCGTCGGCGTAGGTGAACCAGTAGGCGACCACGAACGGAGCCGCGTCCTGCTCGATGATCTCGAAGAAGATGCCCTCTCCGGCTCGGGCCGGGTTCCACCAGGAACCGGCGTAACTGCCGTCCAGACCGAACGCTGATTTGGATATAAAAGTTATAAAAATCAGTAAGAAATATGACTTTCTTAACACATTTTCTCCGACCGTTTCGGGGGCTTTTCGGGATCGGTCAATCTAGCAAAAGCGGGCCGGGAAGGCGGCTGAATTCGTTTGCAGCGGGGGGACGAAGGACGCCGGCGCGCGGCGGCGCCGGCGCCTTCGAGAATGTACTCAGTGAGTCGAGAAGCTCCAGCGCGCGATCAGTTCGCCCGGCCGCCCGGTCAAATCATCACGCATCGCGACGGTCCGTTCGCCGGACTGGCGCTTCAGCGACCCATCGAATGGGATCGTGAACGCCTCCATGTCGGCGGTGAACCGGCGCAGCACGTCCGTGCTGCCGCTCCGCTGGCCGGGCTGGTCGGTCTCGACCACCTCGACTGCCGCCAGCGCACCGTAGACCGGCCGCAGGCGCAGCGTCATCGTGCCCTCTTCCAGGTCGATCTCGACGCTCGACATCCCGCTCTCGTTGCTGCCCGGCAGCTCGCCGCTGCCCTGGCTCTACGCCTTGCGGGTGCACGCCTTGTTGGGCCGGTCGTGGCAGATCGGATCGCCGTCGATCAGGTGCTGCGACTCGGTCAGCGCATAGCGGAGTGCTTCGCTCCGCGGCACCCAGGACTGATATCGCGGGGGCCCTTCGTCGCCCAGCGCCGCGATGTCGGCGCGAGCGGAATCGAGTTGCGGCGTAACCTCCATTCCGAAGCCAGCCTTCTGGACCTCGCGCTCGATGCAGGCCTCGTCCTCGCCGCAGCGCTCATAGATCGCCATCGCGTCGGCCATCAGCGGCTGCATGTTGCCGGCGGCCCGGGTGGCGCGGGTTTGTTGTTCGGCCAGCTTGCGCTCGCGTTCGGGGGCGGCAGGTTTGGACGCTGACAGCGCAACCGGTGCCGCCGCCACCAGCGTGGATTGAACCGTGACGACACGGCGCACGCTCCACCGCAGCCCGGTGGCGGCATCGTCGCCGCTCGAGACGAACTCGTACTCGATACTCAAGGTCGCCGGGGTTTCCGGCTTCACCGGTGCGACCGTGCCGGTCGCCGCGAAGGTCACGCCCAGCCCCGCCGCGAGCGCGGCGCGCCAATAATGAATTTTCATCAGTTGATTCCTGGCCCGCCGGTCGGCGGGATCGTTGATCTGGATACAACCCACCCTGATGGTGAACCGTGGCCGAGGGTCTCGGCCGGCGCGGATTCTAGCACCGAGAAAACAAACCGGATAGAGCCGCCGGGCGGCGTTACTTTGGATCGTTGCCGGCCGACGACGGCTGCGGTAGGCTGGAAATGCAACCATTTGCCCCCATTTCGATCCAACAGCTTCAACAGACATTTCGACAGGAGGAATCGATGGAACAACGCTATCAGGTCGCTACCGCCAGACCCTCGGTATTGACCACCAACCGGGTCCTGCGCAATACCTACGCGTTGCTGTCGCTGACACTTCTGTTCAGCGCGCTGACCGCGTTTGCCTCGGTGGCGCTCAACCTGCCCCACCCGGGGCTGGTGATCACGCTGGTGGGCTACTTCGGGCTGCTGTTCCTGACCCACAAGCTGCGCAACAGCGTCTGGGGCCTGGTTTCGGTGTTCGCGCTGACCGGTTTCATGGGCCTGACCCTGGGTCCGATCGTGAACCTGGTCACGCAGACGTTCTCCAACGGCACCGAGCTGGTGGTGATGGCGTTCGCCGGCACCGGCGTGATCTTCCTGGCGCTGTCCGGGTTCGCGCTGACCACCAAGCGCGACTTCGGCGCGATGGGCAAGTTCCTGACCGTGGGCATCCTGGTCGCGTTCCTGGCCGGGATCGGCGCCTTCGTGTTCTCGATCCCGGCGCTGGCACTGGCGGTCTCGGCGATGTTCGTGCTGCTGATGTGCGGGCTGATCCTGTGGGA
>JBFJNB010000480.1:0-2298 GCA_041633655.1 Lysobacterales bacterium
GCAGCCCGATCTCCCGGAGGCGATCGAGACCGGCACGATGTACAGCCTGGCCCAGCTCTACTCGGTCACCGAGCAGTACAAGAAGGCCGAGCAGATGCTGATGCGCTGGTTCGACCGGGTGACCAATCCGCAGCCCTCGGCGTACGTGTTCCTGGCCCAGGCGCGCTATCAGCTCAACGACTATCGCGGCGCGCTCGAGCCGATTCGCAAGGCGATCGAGCTGAAAGAGGCCGCGGGCGACATCGCCGACGAGAGCTGGTACGGACTGCTGCGCTACCTGTACTACGAATTGAACGATCTTCCGGCAGCCACCAAGGTGCTCGAGAAGATGGTGCAGATCTACCCGAAAAAGGACTACTGGCTGCAACTGTCCGGCATCTACGGCCAGCAGGACATGACCGAGAAGCAGATGCGGTCGCTGAACCTGGCCTACATCAACGGCTACTTGAGCCGCGGCCCGGAGTTTCTGAACCTGGCTCAATTGCTGATGCAGGCGAACATCCCCTGGCGCGCCTCCAAGGTACTCGAAGACGGGTTCAAGCAGGGTGCGATCGAGCGCAACGCGAACAACCTGCGGCTGTTGTCTCAGGCCTATATCCTGGCCCAGGAGGATCTGAAGTCGCTCGATCCGCTGCGCGAGGCCGCCCGGCTCAGCGACGACGGCGATCTGTACGTGCACCTGGCCAACTCGCTTCTGAACCTGGAGCGCTACGAGGAGTCGGCCGACGCCGCCGAGGAAGCGCTGCGCAAGGGCATCGAACGGCCGGCCGAGGCCCACGTCGTGCTGGGCATGGCCCTGTTCAACCAGGACAAGCTGGGGGCCGCCAGGTCCGCATTCCTGAGGGCGGTCAACGATGCCAAGAACGGTCGCATGGCCCGCCAGTGGGTCGGCTACATCGAGAAGGAACAGGAGCGCAAGGAGCAACTGAGGGCGGCCGGGCTCTGATTCCCGCCCGCCCCCGCTCGAGAATCCGCGCCCGGCTATTTGGCCGGGCTTTTTTTTGGCTGGCCGCGCTCGCGCCCGCCCCGGTCCTCGCGGAACCGGCCGCGGCGGCCGCGGCCGCGGCGCGCGCCCACCGGCAGGCCCACGAACAGCAGATCCTCGATCAATTCGCCGCGTTGCTTGCGCTGCCCAACGTGGCGTCCGACTCAGCGGGGATCGCGCGCAACGCCGATCACATCGAGGCGATGCTGACCGCCGCGGGCCTGCGCGCGCGCCAGCTCACCGTCGACGGCGCCCCGCCGGTGGTCTTCGGCGAACGCGACTCCGGTGCCGCAACGACGGTGATGGTCTACGTGCATTACGACGGTCAGCCGGTCGCGCCGGAAAACTGGGCGAGCGACCCGTGGACCCCGGTGCTGCGGACCGACCTGGTCGAAAACGGCGGCCGCGAGGTACCGATGCGCGCCCCGTTCGACCCCGAGTGGCGGCTGTTCGCGCGCTCCGCCGGCGACGACAAGGCCCCGATCATCGCGCTGATTCACGCGCTGGCCGCGCTGGATTCCGCCGGCATTCCGCTGGGGGTCAACCTGAAGGTGTTCTTCGAGGGCGAGGAGGAGGCCGGATCGCCGCATCTGGAACAAATTTTAAGCCGCTACCGCGAGGCGCTTGGCGCCGACCTGTGGTTGTTCTGCGACGGCCCGATGCACCAGACCCGGCGGATGCAGCTCGCCTTCGGGGTGCGTGGTGCGGTCGGGTTCCAACTCACCGTTTACGGGCCCGGGCGCCCGCTGCACAGCGGCCACTACGGCAACTGGGCGCCCAATCCGATCGTGATGCTGAGCCACCTGCTGGCCGGGATGCGCGATCCCGAGGGACGGGTGTTGATCGAGGGCTTCTACGACCAGGTGCGCGAGATCTCGCCGGCCGAACTCGCCGCGCTGGATCGGATCCCCCGGGTCGACCTCGCGCTCAAACAGGACCTCGGTCTCGGTCGCACCGAGACCCCGGAGCAGCGACTCGAGCGCCGGATCCTGGAGCCCGCGCTGAATTTCCAGGGGTTCCGGGCCGGCGGGGTCGGCGCCGACAGTCGCAACATCATCGTGCCCGAGGCGACCGCCTCGCTCGGCATCCGGCTGGTGCCCGACCAGCGGGTGGATGAACTGAAGCGCGTGGTCGAGGCGCACCTGAAAAACCAGGGCTATCACCTGGTCCGCGAGGCCCCGGACGACGCCGAGCGCGCCGCCCACCCGCGGGTGGCGCGGATCCAATGGGGTCAGGGCTACCCGGCGCTGCGCACGCCGATGGACCACCCAATGGCGGTGCGCTTGAGCGCGGTGCTGGACGAGCTTGCCGGC
>JBFJNB010000481.1:0-2288 GCA_041633655.1 Lysobacterales bacterium
CTCGAGCAGCCGCACCGGGCTGGCGGCGCAGCCGGTGAGCGCGATCAGCAGTCCGGTGAGGCCCGCGCGGCGCGTCACGGGTTGCGGGAAGGGTGATTCACTCCCGCATTATATCCTCGCCCGTGGGCTCCTCAGATCCGCCGGGCGCGCTCCCAGTCGCGGTCGATGGCCGCCATTCGCCGGTCCCATTCGGTCATCGTCGGGTGGTCGGTGCAGGCCCGGTCGCGCCCGCGCCCGCGGTTCAGCAGCCAGGCCGCGAACAGGTACGCGGCCAGGGTTGCCAGCGGCGCGAGCCAGGCCAGCACCAGCGCGGCGACCCGCACCCCGACGACGTTCCAGCCGAGGCGGTCCGCGATGAAGGCGCAGACCCCACCCAGCCAGGGCCGGTGGCAGCGCCTCGTCATGTCGTCTCCGCGCGGGCCACGCGCGCGCGCAGCCGCTCCAGTTCTTCCTCGACCGCCGGATCGCCCGGGTCGGCCGCGGGCTCGGGGCGGGGGCCGAGATCGAACGCTTCGACCCGGGCTTCCAGGTGATCGATCTGCGCCTCGAGCCGCTCGAACCGGGCCATGACCTGGCTCAGCTTACGGTCCGCCGGTGAGGCGTAGCGCTTGATCGCCTGGATCTGAACCGGGCGCTGGTTCATCTGCTGCTGGCGCCGGCGGGCCTCGGCCAGGCGATGTTCCAGTCGGACCACGTCGGCGTCGACCCGGGCCACGCTGTCGGCGGCCTCGGCCAGCGCCGCTTCGCACCGGCGCCGCTCCTCGGCCAGGCGCACCTTGCTCGCGATCGCGGAGCGCGCGAGGTCGTCGCTGCCGCGAGCAACCGCGTGCTCGGCGCGTTCGCTCCATGCTTGGTGTTGCGCCTTCAGGTCCTCGAGCCGGCGCTCGAAAACCTTGCGATCGCGAATCAGCTCGGCCGCCGCGGCGCGCGCCTCGCCGAGCGCGTCCTCCATTTCGCGGATCAGCGCAGCGAGCATCTTTTCGGGGTCCTCGGCCCTTTCCAGCAGCGCGTTCACGTTGGCCGACAGCACGTTGCCGAGTCTGGCGATGGTGCCCATTCGCTTTTCTCCTCGAATCAAAAAACCATTGACGGCAAAAAAGCATTCAGGAACCATGCCAGCTCGAGGGGTCGCGTAAGCAGCTAAAAAAGAACGGATTTTTTTTCACGGAGCGGCATCGGCGCCGCGCTCGCGGCCTGAGCGGCAAAGATTTGGCGAAAATGACCTTGGCCACATTGTGCACCCGATCGGCCTACGATTAGACTTATCCGATGGCTGACAAACCCAACTTTCTGGTGCGTGTGTTCGGCGGCCTCTGGCGGCTGATCGACGGCACCCGGCGGCTGGTCGTGAACCTGCTGTTCCTGCTGGTCCTGTTCCTGGTCCTGGCGGTGGTGCTGCGCGATGCCGGCATCACGATTCCCGAGCGCAGCGCGCTGGTGCTGGACCCCTCAGGGATGATCGTGGAGCAGTATTCGGTCGATCCGACCGAGCGCGCGCTGGCGCAGTTGTTCGACGACGAGACCCCCGAGACCCGGCTGCGCGACCTGCTGGACGCGATCGAGCTGGCGACCCACGACGCGCGGATCGAGCGGATCGTGATCCAGACCGATTACCTGTGGGGGATCGGGCTGGCCAAGCTGCAGGAGCTCAAGGCCGCGCTGGAGGCTTTCAAGGGCGCTGGCAAATCGGTGTTCGCCTATTCCCACGGCATGGATCAGCAACAGTACTACCTGGCGTCGCTGGCCGACGAGGTCTGGCTGCACCCCGAGGGGATCGTGTTCCTGGAAGGTTACAGCGTGTATCGCAATTTCTACCGCGAGGGGCTCGACAAGCTTTCCGTCGACGTGCACCTGTTCCGGGTGGGCGAGTACAAATCCGCTGCCGAGCCGTTCGTGCGCGACGACATGTCGGAATACTCCAAGGAGGCCAACCGCTACTGGCTTTCGGGGCTGTGGGGCGACTACCTCGGCGACGTGGCGGCCAACCGGGGGTTGAGTCCGCAGGAGCTGAACGACCACATCGAGCGCTTCGGCGACCACCTGCGCGAGGCCGGCGGCAGCGCCGCGCAGGCGGCGCTCGCGGCCGGGCTGGTCGACCGCCTGGCGACACTGGACGAGCTTCGCGAGCTGATGATCGAACTCGGTGCGCGCGACGGCGACACGTTCCGGCAGGTGGGATTCATGACCTACCTGGCGGCGAACCGTCCGGTCCCCAATCCGGTGCAGAAGAAGGTCGCGGTGGTCGTCGCCCAGGGTGTGATCCTCGGGGGCGACCAGCCGTCGGGTAC
>JBFJNB010000482.1:0-2286 GCA_041633655.1 Lysobacterales bacterium
GCGCCGCGGACAATGCAGCGCTGGAACTCAGCTTGGACAACAACGGCACGACCCGGTGGGTCGCGGCCCAGGAACTCATTACCGCGGCGCACTACCGGCGCTGGCTGGCCGAGCTGGACGCCCACCCCGAACTGACGGTAAACGTCGCCGGCCGTAGCGTCGAGGGCCGACCGATTCACGCGGTCGTGACCGCGCCGCGCCCGGAAACCGTCGTGCTGCTCGGACGCCAGCATCCGCCCGAGGTCAGCGGCGCGATCGCGCTTCGGCATTTTGTCGCCGCGCTGGGGTCCGACGATCCCGTTGCGCGCCAATTCCGCGACCGGTTCGGGCTGCTGATCGTGCCGCTGATGAACCCCGACGGGGTCGCCCGGGGGCATTGGCGCCAGAACGCCAGCGGGGTCGACCTGAACCGAGACTGGGGACCGTTCACCCAGCCCGAAACCCGCGCGGTGGCCGACCTGCTCGACGGGCTTGCCGCGCGCGGCTCGGCGGTGCGGCTGATGCTCGACTTCCATTCGACCCGATCCAACGTGTTCTATACCCAGGTGCCCGAGGATCACGCCCGGCCACCCGGCTTCGCCCGCGCCTGGCTGGACCGGTCACGGGCGCGCCTGCCGGGCTATGACTTCGAGCACGACCCGCGGCCGCCGTCGGGCCAGCCCAACGCAAAGAACTACTTCTTCGACCGCTACCGGATCGCATCGATCACGTTCGAGACCGGGGACGAGACCGAGCGCGCGCGGATCGCCGCCGCGGCGCCGGTGTTCGCCGCCGAAATGATGAAGCTGCTGCTGGAGCAATCCCCCACCGCCTGGTCCGACCCCTGACCTTCAGCCGGATCGCCGCCGAACGGGGCCTTCCGTCCAGCGATTATCGAGACGTGATCCGGGAACTGAAAAAGCAGCAGATCGCCAACGACGATCTGATTGACTTCTACCGCTCGCGGCCGGCCGACGTCGAGGCAATCATCCAGCGCGAGGGGCTTCATCATGGAAGAAGTCGTGCTGAGCGAATCGCTGGCGACCCAGGAGATCGATCGCTACACGTTCAAGTTTCCGGGACAGGCTACCGCGTACTACTACGGCCACATGAAGCTGCAGTCACTGCGCACCGAGACCGAGCTGACGCTCAGCGAGCGCTTCGATGAGAAGGCCTATCACGATTTCATCCTGGCCCAGGGTTTGCTCCCGCTGGACCTGATGGCCAGGGCGGTACGCGAGGAGTTCATCCCCCGGTATCTGTAGCTCAGTTTCCGCGATAGGCGCCGGAGCGCAGCACCCGCCCCGGCCGGGCGCCGGTCGTCTCCCCCTCGAGCAGCACCGCGCGGCCGGCGACGAACACGTGGTGCACACCCTCGGCGTATTGGTGCGGGTCTTCGAACGTCGCGCGGTCGATGATGCGATCCGGATCGAACACCGTGACGTCGGCGATCGACCCCGGCGCCAGCGTCCCGCGGTCTGCAAGCCCGATCCGGGCGGCCGGCATCCCGCTCATCTTGTGGATCGCCTGTTGGAGCGAGAGTACACCGCGCTCCCGCGCGTAGTGGCCGAGCACGCGCGCGAAGGCGCCGTAATTGCGCGGATGCGGGACCCCGTTGCCCGGGGCCTCGATGCCGCCGTCGGAGGCGACCATCGAACGAGGATGACGCATGATCCGCACCACGTCGGCCTCGTCGATCGCGTGGTAGACCGCGGTGCAGCCGCCCGCTTCGCGCAGCTCGATCACCAGCGCGGCGGCCTCGTCCACGGTGACCGGGCGGCCCTGCTCCCCGAGTACCTCGCTCAAGTCCTTGCCGTTCAGCGCCGGGTTCCAGGAGCAGTCCGCCAGCGCCACCTTGGCGGGATCGTTGCCGCCGCGATCCTCGATCATGCTGGTCACGATCGCCTGGCGGATCCGTTCGCGTTGCTCCGGGTCGACCAGCCGTGCGCGTCGGGTTTTCGCATCACCGTCCAGCGCCCAGCGCGGAAACAGCACCGTGAGCCGGGTTGAGGACGCGGTATACGGATATTGATCGATCGATAGGTCCAGGCCGCGCGCCAGCGCCGCGTTCACCATCGCCAGCGTCTCGACCGAGCGGCCCCACATGCTGGCGCCGATGATCTTGTGGTGGGTGATCTGGGCCGGCACCCGGGCGCGCTCCGCGATCGCGATGGTCTCGGCGACGCTGGCCATGATCTCAAGACCCTCCTGGCGCATGTGGGTGATGTAAATCCCGCCGTGACGGCCCGCTTCGGCGGCCAGCTCGACGAGCTCTTCGGTCGGCGCGAAGCTGCCTGGGGCGTAGAC
>JBFJNB010000483.1:0-2283 GCA_041633655.1 Lysobacterales bacterium
ACCGGTCGCGGCCAGCGCGCCCCAGTCGAACTTCCGATCCACGTCGAACACCAGCCGCTCGTCGACGCCGGCGGCGCGCGCGGCCTCGCGGATCGCCTGCGCGCACTCCAGCACCGTCAGCGGTTCGTCGCCGGTGACCACGTACAGGGGCTTCAGTCCCTGCTCCAGATGACGGTGGATCTGTTCCGGCCTGAGGCGCATGGCTGGCGCGACTCAGCGGGCCGCGAGCTCGATGCGGGCCAGGATCTCGCGCGCCATCTCGCGGGTCAGTTCGGTGCGCAGAAACTCCTCCTCACTGGCCGCGCTCAAGACCTCGGACTGATCGAAGGTGTAGTCGCGGACGAGCTCGATCGACTGGGGCGGGATGAGCGCGGCACCGGCGGGGTCCTCGAGCGTGAATGCCACCGTGTAGCGCAGCGCGAACTCGCGCACCCGCGCGGTGGCGCTGACCGACTGCACCTCGCGCGCCAGCCGATCGTATCCGATCGACAGCCGCGCCGTGGCCTCCGCAGCGTCCACCAGCCCGACCCCGTGGCCGCGCAGCAGCAGCTCGAGCTCGCCCAGCAGGGGGCTCGAGCGATCGACCCCGGTCAGGGCGGTTTTGCTCATCGACGGGGGCAACTGGGTCTGGCCGCGCAGCGCGAACCCGCAGCCGCCGAGGATCGCGGCCAGCACCGCCATCCCCAGGACCGCCGCAACCCGGGTCACGCGGCCACCACGATGTTGACCAGCTTGTCCGGCACCACGATGATCTTGCGGATGGGGTTGCCGTCGACGAAGCGGGCGACGTTGTCCTCGGCCAGCGCCGCCTGCTCCACCGTCTCGCGCGGGCTGCCCGGTGCGACCCGGATCCTTCCGCGCAGGCGGCCGTTGACCTGGACCACGATCTCGACTTCGTCGCGCTCAAGCGCCGCTTCGTCGACCGCCGGCCACGGATGGTCGAGCAACGAGTCGGCGTGCCCCAGCGCGGCCCACAGCTCGTCGCAGACGTGCGGCGTGATCGGCGCCAGCATCAGCACCACGGCTTCCCAGATCTCCTGCGCGACCGCGCGATCCTGCGCGCCGGCATCGGGATGGCGTGAGATCGCGTTGACCAGTTCCATTACCGCGGCGACCACGCCGTTGAAGTGAAACCGGCGCTCGATGTCGTCGCTGACCTTGGCGACGGTCTCGTGCAGCTTGCGCCTGAGCGCGCGCTGGGATACCGACAGCGCGGCCGGATCCACCGCCACCGTCGGGCCCGCGTCGGTGTGGTCGTGCACGTATTTCCACAGCCGCTTAAGAAACCGATACGCTCCCTCGACCCCGGCTTCCGACCACTCCAGCGCCTGCTCCGGGGGCGCGGTGAAGATCGCGAACAGCCGCACCGTGTCCGCCCCGTAGCGCTCGACCATGGCCCTGGGGTCGACCCCGTTGTTCTTCGACTTGGACATCTTCTCGACCGGGCCGATCGAGACCGGCTCGCCATCGGCGATCAGCCGCGCGCCGGCGATGCGACCTTGGGAGTCGCGCTCGACCTCGACCTCGGCCGGATTGTAGTAGTGCCGGCCTTCGTCCAAATCCCGGTAGTAGGTCTCGGCTACGACCATGCCCTGACACAAAAGCCGCGTGGCGGGCTCGTCCGAGGACACCATGCCGGCGTCGCGCATCAGCTTGTGATAGAAGCGGAAGTACATCAGGTGCAGGATCGCGTGCTCGATTCCGCCGATGTACTGGTCCACCGGCAGCCAGTAGTCGGCCCGCTCGTCGACCATTCCCGCCGCGCCCGGGCAGCAGTAGCGGGCGTAGTACCAGGACGATTCCATGAAGGTATCGAACGTATCGGTCTCGCGCTCGGCGGCACTGCCGCAATCGGGGCAGGTGGTTTTACGCCATTCGGGGTCTTCCTTGATCGGCGACCGCACCCCCATGAACTTCACGTCCTCGGGAAGCACCACCGGCAGCTCATCTTCCGGCACCGGCAGCGCCCCGCAGTCCGGGCAGTGGATCACCGGGATCGGGCAGCCCCAGTAACGCTGCCGCGACACGCCCCAGTCGCGCAACCGGTAGTTGACCCGGCGCCGCCCGATGCCCTGGTCCTCCAGCCACTCGATCGCCTTGGCCTTGGCGGCCTCGACCCCGAGCCCGTCGAGCCACTCCGAGTTGATCGCCGGCCCGTCGCCCAGGTAGGGCTCATCGCCGAAGCCCTCGGGCGGCTGCACCGTGCGCACGATCGGAAGACCGTGCAGCCTGGCGAAATCCCAGTCGCGCTGATCCTGACCCGGCACGGCCATGATCGCGCCG
>JBFJNB010000484.1:0-2254 GCA_041633655.1 Lysobacterales bacterium
GGCTCAGCGGCAGGTAGTCGATGACCGATCCGTAGGGATAACCGCCATCGGTCGCGACCGTGGACAGCACCCCGTGGAAATGACAGTGGACCAGGGTTTTGGCCAGCTCCGCGACGCTGAGGCGCATGGCCTGCATACTGCACGAGTTCCGCGGAGCGTTACTCACAGGCCATTCAACGCTTGAGGTCCCAGTCGACGATGCGTTTGAGCTTTTTGCCGTAAGGCGGGATCAGACCGAGCAGGCCGGCGACGTCGACCCGGGCCTGGCGGTAAACGGGCTTGGCGTGACTGAAGGTCTTGAACCCGTCGACCCCGTGGTAGACCCCCATCCCGCTGGCGCCGATGCCGCCGAACGGCAGGTCCTCGACCGACACGTGGAAGATCACGTCGTCCACGGTCACGCCGCCGGCGATGGTGCGATCCAGCACCGCCCGCCGCTGATCCTCCCGGCCGAAGAAATACAACCCCAGCGGGCGCGGCCGGGCGTTGACGTAGTCGATCGCCTCCTCCAGCGTGTCGTACCCGTGGACCGGCAGCAGCGGGCCGAAGATCTCCTCGCTGGTCACCCCGAGACCCGCGGGCGGCTCGACGATCACCGTCAGGGGGACCGCCGGATCGTCGGCCTGCTCGGAGGCGGAGACGACCTCAGAGCCGGCGGCGCGGGCCTCGTCCAGATACGCCTGGAGGCGCCGCTGATGGCGCGGGTTGATGATGTGAGTGTAGTCCGGGTTTTCGGCCGGATTCGGATACATCGCGCGGGCCGCGGCGATCAGCAGCGGCACCAGTTCTTCGAGCTGTTGCCTGGGCGCCAGCACGTAATCGGGCGCGAGGCAGACCTGCCCGGCGTTTACCAGCTTGCCGAGCACGATCCGGCGCGCTGCCGTCTTCAGGTCGGCGCCGGCGCCGACGATGACCGGGGACTTGCCGCCGAGCTCGAGGGTCACCGGGGTCAGGTTGTCGGCCGCGGCCTGCATCACTTTGCGCCCGACCGCGGTCGATCCGGTGAAGAACAGGTGATCGAACGGCAGTCGCGAAAACGCGGCGCCCACTTCGGCGTCCCCGGTGATGACCGCGATTTCGTCCAGGTCGAAGAAGCGCTCGATCAGCTCGGCGATCGCGGCCGAGGTCCTCGGGGTCGCCTCGCTCGGCTTGATCATGATCCGGTTACCCGCGGCCAGCGCCGCGGCCAGCGGGGAAAAGGTCAGGTTGACCGGAAAATTCCACGGGCTGATGATCCCGACCACTCCCTTGGGCTGGAACTCGATCCAGGCGCGCGCGCCGAGCAGATTCAGCGGGAAGCGCACCGCGCGGCGCTCGCGCCGCATCCAGCGCTTCAGGTGCGCACGCGCGTGCTTGAGCGCGGTCACCGAGGGACCCAGGTCGGTGAACTTCGACAACAGCGCGGGGCGGCGCCCGAAGTCGTCGTTCATCGCCGCGCACAGCTCATCCGAGTGGGTCACCAGCAGGTCGATCGCGCGCGTGAGCCGGTCGGCGCGAACCGCCGCCGGCACCGGCAGGTCGTCGGTGAACGCGCGGCGCTGGCGCGCGATCAGATCCGTCATTCGGGCGAGTTCGGGGTTGGCGATGGGAGAGTTGACGGCGGCGCTCATGTCTGCTGTGGTGATCCTCGCATGGTAGGGCCTTCCATTATGGCGCAAGCACGACCTCAGTTCATGCCGCGATCACGCACGCCCGGGCCTTGCCGATGTTGATCTCGGATCGCCACCGGTTCATCTTCGTGCACGTGCGCAAGGCGGCCGGCACCAGTCTGCGCCAGCGGCTGGCGCCGTACGCGTTGGCGCCGCCGCGCGGGCGGCTGAATCACCTGCTGAGCCGGGCGGGCATGATCCGCAACTACCGGCGGCACGAGTTCCGCGCGCACGCGCCGCTGCTGGAGGCGAAACGGCGCATGCCGGTGGATCGGTTCGCCAGCTATTTCAAGTTCGGCTTCGTGCGCAACCCCTGGGAGCGGCTGGTATCGGAGTACGAATTCATCCGCGCGCACCCCGAGCACCACCGCCACCGGCGGGTGCTGGCGCTGCCCGACTTTGCCGCGTTCGTCCGGTTCCAGATCCCGCGCCCGGACGCCTACCAGATCCATCAGCTTGCCGACGAGCGGGGCGCGCTGGGCGCCGATTTCGTGGGCCGCTTCGAGCGCCTGCAGGACGATTTCGATCAAGTCTGCGCGCGGCTGGGCCTGAGGGTGCCGCCGCTCGAACACCTCAACCCATCTGCCGGCGGCGATTATCGGACC
>JBFJNB010000485.1:0-2247 GCA_041633655.1 Lysobacterales bacterium
ACACGGTCGCTCCGAGATCCATGATCGCCTGGGTGTAGGCGGCGACCTCGCGCTCCGGCGTGTGGGTATCGGCCAGCTCCCACAGCCGGCGCTGAACCGAGGCTTTACCTGGCCACCCGGCGAGCGCATGAAAACGGGCCAGCACCCGCTTGGCATTGCCGTCGAGGATCGGGTGGCGCTGGCCGCGGCTCAGGCTGAGGATCGCGCCGGCGGTGGAGCGGCCGATGCCGGGCAGCGCGACCAGGTCATCGAATCCGGCCGGCAATTCGCCGTCGTGGCGCTCGAGGCAAATTTTTGCCGCGCGGTGCAGGTTGCGCGCCCGCGAGTAATAGCCGAGGCCGGCCCACAACGCCAGCACGCGATCTTCGTCGGCTCGTGCGAGGTCGGGCAGGGTCGGCAACGCCGCGACGAAGCGCTCGAAGTAGCCGATCACGGTCGCAACCCTGGTTTGCTGCAGCATGATTTCGGACACCCAGACCCGGTATGGGTCGGGCGGATGCTGCCACGGGAGGTCATGGCGGCCGCGGCGGGCGTGCCACCTCAGCAGCTTGCGCGCGAAGTCATCCACTTCCGCAATATCCGGGCTAGTCTTCGCCGGAATCGGCCATCAAGGCCTCGACGAACGGTCGCGCCTCGAAGTCGCGCAGGTCGGCGGCCGACTCGCCGACCCCGATCAGACGGATCGGCAGGCCATGCTTGCGCGCCAGCGCGAACACGATCCCGCCCTTGGCGGTGCCGTCGAGCTTGGTGATCGCGATCCCGTCGAGCCCGATCGCGCCGTGGAACTCGGTCGTCTGCGCCAGCGCGTTCTGGCCGGTGCCGCCGTCGATCACCAGCAGGGTTTCGTGCGGCGCGGAAGGATCCAGCTTGCCCAGCACCCGCTTGATCTTCTTCAGCTCCTCCATCAGGCCGGTCTGGGTGTGGAGGCGCCCCGCGGTGTCGGCGATCAGCACGTCGATGCCGCGGGCGCGGGCCGCCTGGAGCGCGTCGAACACCACCGACGCCGAGTCGGCGCCGGGCTGCTGCGCGATGACCGGCGCCCGGACCCGCTCACCCCACTGCTGGAGCTGCTCGATCGCCGCGGCGCGAAAGGTGTCGCCGGCGGCCAGCAGCACGCTCCTGCCCTCGCGTTCGAGGCGCTGGGCCAGCTTGCCGATGGTCGTGGTCTTGCCGACCCCGTTGACCCCGACCACCAGGATCACGTGCGGCGCGTTGGCGGGGTCGATTTGAAGCGGCTGCTCGCAGGGGCCGAGGATCTCGATCAGCTGGTGCTTCAGCGCGGCCAGCACCGCCTCGCCGTCGCCCAGCTCGCGCCGCTTCACCGCGCCGGTGAGCGCGTCGATGACCGCGAGCGTGGTCTCGGCGCCGACGTCGGCGCTCAGAAGCAGGGTTTCGAGTTCCTCGAACAGCTCCGCGTCGAGCTCGCGTTTGAGGCGGAACAGCGAGCGCAGCCGATCGCCGAAGCCGCGGCGCGAACGCGCCAGCCGCTTGCCCAGCCCGGCTCGCTTGGGGGCCGGATCGGCCGCTTCGGGGGGTGCCTGAGGCGGACTCTCGTCCGCAGTTCCAGGCTCTGGGGCAGGCTTGTTTTTGGCGCGGAATTTGAACATGGTGACGATCGTGCGACGGACGTCTCAACATAAGGGCTCGCGCGGCAAAAGCCAATACGGCGGATTCGTCCGGATCATCGCGGGTCTTTGGCGCGGCCGCCGGCTGCCGGTCGCAGACGTCGCGGGTCTGCGCCCGAGCGGCGACCGGGTGCGCGAAACGCTGTTCAACTGGCTCCAGCCGCGGCTTCCCGGCGCCCGCTGCCTGGATCTTTTCGCCGGCACCGGCGCGCTCGGCTTCGAGGCCGTCTCCCGCGGCGCCGCCCACGCGACGCTGATCGAGCGCGATCCCCGGGCGCTGGCCGCGCTCCGCAAAGCCGTCGAGGTGCTGGATGCGGGCGACCGGATCGAAATCGTCGCCGCCGACGCGCTCCAGTGGCTTCCCCGGACCGAGGCCCGCTACGACCTGATCTTCGTCGATCCCCCATTTGGGTCCGGGTTGCGGGACCAGGCGGTGGGGTTGCTTCCCGACCGGATGAGCCCGGGCGCGCTGGTTTACGTCGAGACGCCGGCCGAGCTGGAGTTGGTGCTGCCACCGGAACTGGTCTCGATGCGGCACAAGCGAATCGCCCGGGTCGGCCTGCGCCTGCTGGCGCGGCGGGAATCGGCCGCGGTCGAGGCCGCGGGATAGGCCGTTTGACGG
>JBFJNB010000486.1:0-2241 GCA_041633655.1 Lysobacterales bacterium
CACCGGCAACTCGTCGCGCGCGTCGTCCCCATTGAAGTCTTTGCGCCAATCGACGCCGCTGGCGCTGACCAGCTGTCCATCCCTTACTTCGTAGATCCGGGACTCACCCGCTTTCTCCGCGTCGGTGACATAACCGGTGGCTTCGACGAAGCGGCGGAACTCGCCGACCGTGATCTCGGTCTGGGAGACCGCGAACGGGCGGGAAAACGTGATGATCTGCAGCGGACCCTCGGCGTTGCGGCGACCCGTTTCATCCGACGGCGAACCCATCGTGAACGAACCCTGGCCGACGACGACCATTGGCAGCGCGGGGTCGCCCGCGCGCAGCATGTCGACCAGGACATCGCCAGGCTGATAGGAATTGAGCAGGCGCATTTCGTGCAGCCGCGAACTCAGCATCGCGATCGATCCGTCGTAGCCGCTCTCCCGCAGCATCGAGATGCCCGCCTCGGCCTCGTCCAGCCGGTTGGCCTCGATGGCGTCGTTCACGTCGCTGACCGTGTCGTCCCAGCGCGCTTGCCGCTCCGACAGCACCTGGAGTCGGATTTGATTGACGGCTTGCGATTCGCCGAACACCATCCCGGCGGTGTCGAGAGAGGCGAGCGCCTGGCTGTAGTTGCCGGCGTCGAGCTGGACCGTGGTGCGCTGGATCAGCTTGGCCTCGATTTCGGCCATCGCCGCGGCCGCGACCTCGTTTCCCGGTTCCCGGGCCAGCACCGTCTGCAGCGTCTCCAGCGCGTTGTCGCCCTCCGGCGCGGTCAACTGGTCCTGATCGATCTGCGACCGCGCTTTGGCGAGCAACCCCGTCAGCTCATCCTTGCGCGCCAGTTGCGATCGCAGCTCGGCCACCGCGGCCGGATCGGCCTCCAGCTCTTCGGCCTGGCTCAGCAGATCCAGGGTCAGGTCCCGATCCCCGGCCTCGACGGCCTCCCCGGCCTGGCGCAGCAGCTCCGCGGCTATCTCCCGAATGCCCGCCAGCGCGCGCTCGTCCTCCGGGTCGATCTCCAGCGCCATCGAGAAGAAGAGCAGCGCATTGTCGTGCGCCGGCGTGGTCAGTTGTCCGGCCTCCAGGGCACGATTACCGAACACGATCTTGCGCTCCAGCTCGGCGCTGCGGTCGCGGTTGGCCAGCGTCGGCACCCAGTCCGCGTCGGGATCCACGGTCATGGAATCCCTGAGCCGGCGGGGAAGCTGGAAGTCGGTGGAAGTGGTATCGTCGGTGGCCTGCGCTTGTTCGGCATCGACCTCCTGCGCGGCGGCAGGCATGGCCAACATCGCCGCCCACAGCGCCAGCGCGGAGGCGGAAACAATCAGTCGGATATTCATTAGAGTCATCTTGCTTGACACGTCGACTTCAACGTCTGTTCTTAGGCAAAAGAGTACCCCGACGTGGCGCGTCCCTCGCCAAGCCTTATCTAATAGTTACGGCGCGGCGAAAAAACAAAACGTGATCTGTGTCACAGTATTCGAAATAGACCGATAGGAACCCGGGTGCAGCGCGACAAAACACCGATCGTCAAGGACCTGGTGCTCATCGGCGGCGGCCACAGCCACGTCAGCGTACTCAAGTCGTTCGGGATGAACCCGCTGCCGGGCGTGCGGGTGACCCTGATCTGCCGCGACGTGGACACACCCTACTCCGGGATGCTGCCCGGCCTGATCGCCGGGCATTACACCTTCGACGAGGCGCATATCGATCTCGGCCCGCTGGCGAGCTTTGCCGGGGCCCGCTTCTACCACGACGAGGCCATCGGCCTGGACCCCGCCAACCGGTTCGTGCTCTGCCGCAACCGGCCGCCGGTGCGCTTCGACCTGCTGTCGGTCAACATCGGCTCGGCGCCGGCCACCTGGGAAACCCCAGGCGCCGAGGAACACGTGGTGCCGGTCAAGCCGATCAACCGGTTCGTCACCCACTGGCAGCGGATGAGCGAGCGGGTGCTCGCGCGGGAGGAATCCACGCGCATCGGCGTGGTCGGCGGCGGCGCCGGCGGGGTGGAGCTGACGCTCGCGGTGCAGCACCGGCTGAAGACCCTGCTCGCCGAGCGCGAGCGCGAGAATGCCGATCTGGAATACCACCTGATCACCGAGGAGCCCCAGATACTGACGACCCACAACCGGTACGTCCGGGCGAAGTTCCGCCGGATCCTCGACGAACGTGGGGTTCACCTGCACACCGACCTGCGCGTGGACTCGGTCGCGCCGGGGCTGGTGCGCTCGGCCGCCGGTCAGGAAGTCGCGCTC
>JBFJNB010000487.1:0-2238 GCA_041633655.1 Lysobacterales bacterium
GGCCACCGTGCCGGAGTAGATCACGTCGTCGCCCAGGTTGGCGCCCGAGTTGATCCCGGAAATCACCATGTCCGGGTCGTCGTCCAGCAGTCCGGTCAGCGCCAGATGAACGCAATCGGTCGGGGTGCCGGCGACCCGGTAGCGGTTGTCGGTGTGGTCCAGCACGCGGATCGGGTGCTCCAGGGTCAGCGAATTGGACGCGCCGCTGCGGTCGCGGTCGGGGGCAACCACGGTCACCCGCGCGATCTCGGTCAGGTGCTTTTCCAGGACCCGCAATCCCATCGCGTCCAGGCCGTCATCGTTACTCAGCAATACGTGCATCCGCCACCGTCAGTCGGAATGAGGAAAGCCCTGCTCCGGGAGCACTCGCATATCGATCGAATGGCCGGCTACTATACTGGAAAACCGCGACCCCAAACTATGGACGATTCCAAACTCAGCCCGGCCAGGATCGAATCGGACGACGGCGAGCTGTTCCGACGCGAGATCGGAGCGGTCCGACCGGTCCGCGGCGAGCGCGTCCCGCCGACGCGGCCAGCCCGGTCCGCGCGTGCGCGCCACAGCGAGGCCTCGGAGCGCGCGGTCATGGACGAGCTGGCCCGGGAGCCGCTGGACTGGAGCAGCGCCGAGACCGGCGAGGAACTGATGTTCCTGCGCTCGGGGCTCCAGCGGCGGGTGCTCAAGCGGTTGCGCCGCGGCCAGTACGCGGTCGGGGCCGAGCTCGACCTGCACCAGATGAACACCGCGGCGGCGCGCGCGAGCATCCTGGACTTCCTCGACCAAAGCCGGAAGCGCCGGATCAACTGCGTCAAGATCATCCACGGCAAGGGGCTCCGATCCAGGCGCGAGGGCCCGGTGCTGAAACGGCTGACCGACAGCCTGCTGCGGCGCCGCAAAGAGGTACTGGCGTTCGCGTCCGCGCGCCCCAACGACGGTGGCACCGGGGCGGTCTACGTGCTGTTGCGCGGCCACTAGTGGCCTGTAACACTCAAATTATTACTACCTGCGCGCGCTTCGAACGCGATCGCGGCGTTGCTCCTCCTCCCGTGGGGCCTGCCACTGCTCGTCGTCGCGCCTTGCCCTCGCGCCCGATCCATCACGCAGCCAATAACACTTTGAATGTTACAGGCCACTAGTGTCCGGCCCATCTAGCCGACCCCAATCATGCGCCACACCCTCGCCGCCCTAGCCGCGCTGCTGCTCGCCGCCGCGGTTCTCTTGACCGGCAACGGCCTGCAGGGCTCGTTGCTGGCGGTGCGCGCCAACGGCGAGGGATTCGCGCTGATCGAGATCGGGCTGATGATGTCGGCCTATTTCGCCGGTTACGTCGCCGGCTGCCGCCTGATCCCGGCCATGGTCAAGGACGTCGGCCACATCCGCACCTTCACCGCGATGGCCTCGATCGCCTCCGCCGCGGCGCTGGCCCACGTGCTGCTGATCGATGCGACCGTCTGGATGGTGCTGCGCGGGATCACCGGGTTCTGCTTCGCCGGGCTGGCGATGGTGATCGAGAGCTGGATCAACGAGAAAGCGACCAACGCCAACCGCGGGCGGGTGCTGTCGATCTACCGGATGGTCGACTTGGGATCGGTCACGATCGGCCAGTTGCTGCTCACGCTGGCCGACCCCGGCGCGTTCGCGCTGTTTGCGATCGTGTCGATCCTGATCTCGATGTCGCTGGTGCCGGTGGCGCTGTCGACGGCGCCGACCCCACGGCCCCTGCAATCGGTGAACCTGGATCTGCGGCGCGTCTACCGGATCTCGCCGCAGGCCGCGGTCGGCAGCGTGCTGACCGGGCTCGCGAGTTCCGGGTTCTGGGCGCTGGGGCCGGTGTTCGCGCAGAACCTGGGCAACGACACCAAGCTGATCGCGGCTTACATGGGCGTGACCATCGTCTCGGCCGCCGCCGCCCAGTGGCCGCTGGGGGCGATCTCCGACCGCAGCGACCGTCGCGTGCTGGTGCTGGTCGTGACCGTGGCCGCGGCCGGCGCCGGCGCGCTGCTGTGGACCATGGCCGATGAGTCGCCCGGCTGGATGCTGTTCGGCGGCGCGCTGTTCGGGGCGTTCGCGATCTCGCTGTTCGGGATGCTGCTGACCCAGGCCAACGACTACGCGCAGCCGACCGAGTACGTGGCGCTGAACGCCGGGCTGCTGCTGCTGTACGGGCTCGGTTCGATCGTCGGGCCGCTGCTGGCGAGCCAGTCGATGCAGCTCTTCGGCACCACCGCGCTGTACGCC
>JBFJNB010000488.1:0-2227 GCA_041633655.1 Lysobacterales bacterium
CCGCGCTCGCGGCCGGCTGTCCGAGCGATCGAGTGGCGCCGCTATAGCATGGGCGCCCCGATCGGGATCTCGACGGTGGCGCTGGAGATGACCGTCGCCGGGGTGCGCAGCCTGGCCTCGGCGCCGAACAGTCGATCCATGAATTCGGCGTCGGCCTTCTGGTACAGCAGCTCCGCGGTCACGTGAAGCCGGCGCGCCTGGCCGGGCGCGGCGAACGCGAGATCGGTGCGGTGGTCGGCATCGGCGACGGCGGCGGTCCCGGTCATCTGCGGGCAGAAGAAACTGTAGGTCGCGCTGTCCTCCATGCCCGGAAACAGGGTTCGCTTGAAGCGCGCGCCGACCATGTCCCAGAGATTGTGGCGATCGATGTCCTTGCCGTAACGATCGATCCCCTCGGCCTTGAAGATCACCGTGCCCTCCGTCATCCTCCCGTCCGCGTCGCGCTTGCCGGTCTCGTAGATCACTCGCCCGTCCTCGTCGCGCACGGTCAGCTCGACCCAACTGCGAATGATGTCCATCGGTCCGGTGGGAAACCCGTGGCCGGTCTTGTTGTTGGTGATGACCAGTTTCAAGTTGACCTGTTCGCCGGGACTGACGGCGGCTGGAGCCTCCAGGTCCAGCGCGATGACCGGGCCCCGGGACCACTTATGCTCAATCTCGGGAACCTCGATTTCACCGCGCAGCCAGCGCTCGGTGAGCTCGACCTGCTGCTGCGCGCCGGGGAGGCCGAGCAGCAGCGGCATCACCTGATTGGCGGCGAGGAACCGGTGCGAGCGATGTTTGCCGTCAGCGATGTCGCGGTTGTAATCCCCGGTGTCGCCGGCGGCCGGATCGGCGGACTCGATCAGCGGCATGTGGCATTCCCGACAGGTCACCGTTCGGGCCGGGTCGTCCTCGTGATGCCAGCGCGACTCGAGCCAGTTGTCGTATTGGTTCTGGAGCTGGACCCAGCCGATCTGATTGACCTGCTCGTCGATGAACTGCTTGTGGCAGGCCGCGCAATACTCCGCGGTCTTGTACAACGGGCGCGAGAATTCCTGCTGGTGCTGGCGGGGATAGGCACGAATGAGGAAGTCGCTGACCCACTTGCCGACCGGATCGTCGCTGAATTCGCCGAGGTAGCGGGCGGGTTGGGTGATCGTGTAGTCCGCGTTGCCGCGCACGTCGGTCTGGGTGATCGCGTGGCAGACCACGCACGAGACGCCCTCCTCGGAGCCGACCGAGGTCAGGCCGTCGACGTTGACGTTCTTGCTGCCCGAAAACAACGCCACCGGGTCGTGGGAGCCGGCGCAATACCGGGTTGCCTCCGCGCCGACGTCCTCCAGCATCAACTTCTCCACCGCCTGGAAGGCGAGGTCGGCGGCGGAGTAGCGGTGGGCGCTCGCCTGCCACTCGTCCAGGATCTGTTCGTGACAACCGCTGCTGCCGCAGTTCTGGGAGCGGGCCAGGCTGATCGCGGCGTAGGCGCCGTTGGTCTCGGTATGCCCCAGGCTGGGCGAAAACGGGTTGTCGCTGCCGAACGGAAAGCTGTAATCGGCGGGGAATTCGTTGCGCAGAACCGTCTCCGGCACCGCGATCGGGACGATCGCCTGGAATCCCACCAGCACCACCGTAGCCGCGAGCACCGCGCCGAGGAAGCGGCGCTTGACCCGGGCCGGGGCGGCCTGGGTCTGCCGGTTCCAGATCACCGCCAGGTGGGTGATCGTGGCGAAGATCAGCGCCAATCCCGTATACAGGTGGACGCTCGACCAGGCATAGCTGATGCGGGTGCCGAACGCCGCCTGGACGGTCAGCACCAGCCCGGTGACCACGCACGCGAGAATCACCGCGAAGCTCAAGTAGCCCAGCAGTTGAACGTGGTTGAAGTTGGTCGCGTAGCGCAGCCACCAATGGCGGATGGCGTACCAGAGGAACGCACCGGCCCACAGCACACCGATCAGGGTATGCAGCAGGACGCCATACTGATTGAAGGCGCTGAACGGGGCGAGCCAAAGCAGCAGCCCCGTTACGGTTTCGAACCCCAGTCCGATCATGCACACCAGGGTCAGTGGCGCCAGCCACTCCGGTACCGTTTTCATCTGCTTCCTTGGGGCTCGAACTCACCCCTTGTTAGCACCGAGGTCGCGCGCGCAGTATCCGGGTTTATACCTAGTGTCCTGTTTGGTAAGTTCGTTAACTATCAGAGCGCGCAGGAACACCAAATAAAAGGCGTGTACCGCAGGCCATA
>JBFJNB010000489.1:0-2221 GCA_041633655.1 Lysobacterales bacterium
GCGCTCGACCCGGGCCGAGCTGATCGCACGGCCGCCGCGCCGGGCCGACCTGGCGCTGGTCGCGCTCGGCGTCAACGACGTGCTCCGGCTGACCACGCTGCGGCGCTGGCAGCGCGACCTGACCGCGCTGCTGGCCACCCTGCGCGAGGCCTGCGGCGGGCCCAGGATCGTGCTCGCCGGGGTGCCGCCACTGGATCGCTTCCCGCGGGTCCGGCCCCCACTGAACCGGTTCCTCGGCATGCGCGCCCGCGCGCTGTGTCTGATCGCCGAGGCGCTCGCCGCCGACGAAGGGGTCGCATATCTGCCGCTCGAAATCGGTGACGACCCGGCGCTGTTCGCCAGCGATGGCTTCCACCCCTCGGATCGGGGGTACGAGCTATGGGGGCAACACCTGGCGGGGTACTTCGCCCGGGGAATTACCGGCTGAATTGGCGGCACCGAGCTGGGTGAACCGACGTCGTTTGACGATCAGGCGGCCGGGGCCTTGGCCGCGATCAGCCGGCTCAGTTTGTTGCGGTAACGCGCCTGCACGATGTCGGTCATCACCAGCACGAAGATCACGAAGTAGAACGTGGTCTTGGTCATCGGCGTGACCTCGTTGCCAAACAGCTTCAGATGCGCCAGATGCCCGGCCTCGGTGACCAGCATCACCCCGACCACGAACAGCACGAACAGGCCGAGCACCTCGTACATCCGGTTCTTCGCCAGGAACGCCGATACCCGGTCGGCCAGCCAGATCATCAGCACCCCGCCGATCACGATCGCCACGGCCATGACCCAGAACACGTCGCTCAGCGCGATCGCACTCAGGATCGAGTCGAACGAGAACACCAGGTTCATCGCGACGATCAGGCTGATCACCTTGACCGCCGACTGTGGCTTGCGCTGCTCCGCGCCCTGCTCCTCCAGCGTCATCATGTGCATGATCTCCTTGGTCGCGGTGTACAGGATGAAGCCGCCGCCCAACAGCACGATGGCCGCGTGCAGGTTGAACTCCCCCTCGATCACCCCCTGCCAGTGAACCCCGAACCACGGGTCGGTAAAGGCGCCGATGACCTTCAGCACCACGAACAAAAGGACGATCCGGAACCCGACCGCCAGCCCGATCCCCCACCGGCGCACGCTGGCCTGCTGGGGCGCCGGCGCGCGCTTGGACTCGAGCGAGATGTACAGCAGGTTGTCGAAGCCGAGCACGGCCTGCAGCAGGGTCAGCAGCGCGAGGGTGACCAGATTATCGAGCGTGAACCAGTCCATGTGAGGGTCCTTTGTTGGATTCGATGTGGCGGTTTTAGCCGGCCAGGGCACCGGTTGCAACCGGGGGGATCGGCGGGTGCGACGTTATTGGGGCGGGCTACGTGGCGGCCTGAGGGCCGGCTATGATACGCAAGCGAGTTCTTGCGTGCGGAGGTTGCTGTGAGAAACCGATTGATTCTCGGACTATGTCTGGCGGCTTGCGCGGCCTGCGTGCCGTCGCTGCACCCGCTGTATACCGGGCAGGAGCTGGTCTACGAGGCGGCACTGGAGGGCCTGTGGGTGGACCCGGAATCCGATGAGCGCTGGAACTTTCAGCGCGCCGGCGAAAAAAGCTACCGGCTCGTGATCAGCGACGAGGACTCCTGGGGCACATTCGACGCCCGCCTGCTGAAGGTCGGGGAGCGCTACTTCCTGGATCTATTTCCGGTCGACTGGGACGATCCGGTCAACAAGTTCCACCGGGCCAACCTGATCGCCGCGCACGCGTTCCTGTCGGTGCGTCAGATCTCTCCGCGGCTGGAGATGGCCGCGATCGACGGCTCCTGGCTGAAGGACCAACTCGTCGCGCACCCGCACGCGCTGGCCCACGAGATCGTCGAGGACCAGATCGTACTGACCGCCCAGCCGGTCGCGATGCAGGCGTTTTTCAGCGAACACTTCGACCAGGCCTTCGACGATTACGGCACGCTGACCCGACCCGAATAGCCCGGATATTGTACGAGTTTCACTGGGCAGTGTTTATTTGCTGGGCTTGATCAGGGGACTGCGCGAGTCGGTCGGGTCTGTGTCGGGCTACAAACCGTGCCGTTGCCGGTTTGTCGCCTGATTGCACGGCACATCTTGCACTCGTGGAATCAGTCGACCTTAAACCGCAGGAGGGGTTTGAACTGCCGAAGGCAGGCCCGAAGGGCGGAGGGCAGGATGCCCGGAGTAATTCCGGCAACTCATGCAAGATGCGGGCTGCAGC
>JBFJNB010000490.1:0-2200 GCA_041633655.1 Lysobacterales bacterium
CGCGCTGGCCGCCACCCCGGCGAGGATCACCTACGCGTTTGCGCTGGCCCGACTGGAGGCGCTGGCGGCGCGCCGCGTGTGCCGGATGGACTGGTGGAACGTCAGCCCTACCTGGACCGGCTGGCAGAGCCAGCTCGTCGCCACGCTGACCGCTCAACCGGTGGGAAACGCCGGGGAACGCGCCGCCGCACTGGCCCGCATCGCGGACCTGGATCGTTATCTGATTACCGAGATCGGGCTGCTGCGCGAGGGCATGGCGAGCGGTTACCGAGCGCCCGCGGTCAATGTCCGCGCGGTGCTGCGGCAGGTCGACACCCTGCTGGCGACCGCGCCCGATGAGTCGCCGTTCTACGATCCTGCCCGGCGCGCCGGGGATTCCGGCTTTCGCCACGCCTACCGCCAGATTCTGACCGATGAAGTCTATCCGGCGCTGCGCGCCTACGGGCGGTTTCTGGCCACCGAATACGCGGGGCGGGAGGCGGTCGGAGTGGCGGCCAACCCGGACGGCGCGGCCTGTTATCGCGCGTCGGTGCTCTTTCACGCGTCGCTGGATCTCGACCCGGAGGAAATCCACCGAATCGGCCTGCGCGAGATGGCCCGGATCCAGGGCGAGATGCGCGCGATCGCCCACGATGCCTTCGGCACCGACGACCTGTCCGGTCTGCTGGAGCGGCTGCGCACCGAGCCCCAATTCACGTTCGCCAGCGAGCAGGACGTGCTCGACTACGTGACGGCCGCGGTGCGCCGGGGCGAAGCCGCGGTGCCCGGCTGGTTTGGCCAGGTCCCGCGGGCCGAGCTCGTGATCAGGCGCTCGCCCGAGTTCGAGCGGGATTCCGGCGGCGGATTCTACGCCGCCGGCGCGCCCGACGGCAGCCGCCCGGCCGTCTACCAGGTCGGGACCTACAACCCGACCCGGATCAGCAAGGCCGGGCAGGAATCGACGGCGTTTCACGAAAGCTACCCCGGGCATCACCTGCAGGGCATCGTGGCGCTGTACAACCAGAGCCTTCATCCGATCCAGCGCTTCATGTACGTTTCCGGCATGGCCGAGGGCTGGGGGTTGTACGCCGAGCGCCTGGCCGACGAGATGGGGCTTTACTCCAGCGAACTGGCGCGCCTGGGCATGCTCTCCAACGAGGCGTTTCGGGCCGCCCGGCTGGTGGTCGATCCGGGCCTGCACGTGCTCGGCTGGAGCCGCGATCAGGCGATCGACTACCTGCTCGCCCACACCGCCGAGGGCCGTCCCGCGATCGAGTCCGAAGTCGACCGCTATCTCGCGGTGCCCGGTCAGGCGACCTCGTACCTGCTCGGGAGCTTGGAGATCCAGCGGCTGCGGCGGCTGGCCGAGGACCGGCTGGGCGCGCGCTTCGACATCAGGGCGTTCCACGACCGGGTGCTGGCCGACGGCGGCGTGACCCTGCCGATGCTGAGAACCGCGATCGAGGCCTGGATCGCGGAGGCGCACAGATAGCGCAGACGTCGCTTGCCTACTCGCGAGGACGGATCCCGAGCACGTTGGGGATCGGCCAGGCCGCGGCGTTGGCGTCGGTCTCCATGAAGGCGGTCTCGTAGCTCCCCCACAGGTCCACCTCTACGCCGCCGGCGCTCAGATAGAGCTGGGCCTCGGGTCCGCCCTCCAGGTGCTGGGCGGCGACCAGGTCGAGATCCAGACCCAGCAGTTCCCGGTTCAGGTCGTGCATGCTGAACGGCGAACGGCAGAAGATGAACAGGATCCGCCCGCTGCGGTCCTCGCCGAGCGCCGCTTCGCTCCAGCGCCGGTCCTGTTGGCTCCAGCGATTTTCGCCGGGGCGCTTGATCAGGCGCAGGTTCTGGACCAGCGAAGCGTAGTCGGAGTTGATCCCTTCCAGGCTGACCCCCGGTGAATCGAGGTCGAAGATCCGAAACGCCGGCAGGCCCTCGGCGCGCGGATCGAATGCGGCGACCGACTGGTAGTGGTTGATCCGGGAGCTGACCAGGCGCTGCTGCGAGCGCAGGTAGCCGATATGGGTCCGGCGGTCCAGGTCGAACATGCCGGCGTTGATCACCGCGGCCAGCCCGCGCGCGCGGCTCCACTGGCGCGCGGTTCGCCCCCCCACCTCGTCCTCGTCGAGACCGTGAAACTCGAGCCGCCAGAGTTGCGGGTCGATCCGCAACACGGTGATGGTCGAGTCCCCCAGGTGGCTCGGGCGGCTGGTCGCCA
>JBFJNB010000491.1:0-2198 GCA_041633655.1 Lysobacterales bacterium
TCGGCGCGGGTGAAGCCGTCGCCGACCAGGTAGTCGCGCCCGTTGCGCTGCTCGTCGATCCGGCCCAGGGCGCGGTTCAGGCGATCTTGTGACGCCGCCGCGGTTTCGGCGCTGATGTTCATGAACGAGCGCATTTTGGCGACCAGTTGCCTGTACGTGAGCCTCAGCAACGGCTTCCCGTACCACGGCCCGTTGTGGGCAAAGAACGGGATCACGACGTTCGGGTGCTCGAGCAGCACCTGGTAGCAGATGCGGCGCACATGGACGCCGATCTCCTCGTCGGCGAACGCTTCCCACTCGAGCGCCTCGCGCTTGAGTTCGGGGTCAGCCGGGGTCAGCGGGCGCTCCGGAAAAGTCTCATCCAGAAAGGTCAGAATCTCTCCCGAGCCCTGAATCCGGGTGTCGCCCTGGACCAGGATCGGGACCGAGCTGCCGCCGCATAACCGGCGCGCGGTCTGGATGTGCAGTCCCGGTATCAGCGTCTTCTTCTGGTACTCGATTCCCTTGTAATCGAGCGCCCAGCGCGCCTTCTCGCAGAAATGCGAGATCGGAAATTCATAAAGGGTCGGCATCTGGCGTTCTATCGGCGGCTCATGATTCGGCGGCGGATGTCGGCGGCTGGCGCGTGGTCGCTCAGCCGCACCCGGTTGCCGCGCAACTCGATTCCCAACTGATCGTAGATCGGCTCGAGATCCGGAAACCCGGGCCGGTCGGCGTAACGATTATAGAGGTCCATCAGCACCGGATGCGAGGCGAAGCGGTCCATCCGCGCGAACAGCTCGCGCCCTCCCCAGGACCGCTCCGAGGGCAGGCAGCACGCGGCCAGTTGCTCGAGCACGGTATCGAGCGACTCGCGCCCGCCGGATTCCCGCCGCAGCGCAAGGTCGGCCAGCAGCGCGACCGCGGCGCCGCTCCAGTAGATCTTCATCACGCCGCCGCCGCCCATCCGCGCGTCGTTGGGGCTGGTGCCGGGCACCGAGCGGCGCCCGCGCTCGAAACCCTCGTGCAGTTTCTGCCACGCGCGCCGCTCGCCGTAGATCCCGGCGCGCGCGAGCAGCACGTTCTGGTAGTAGGTGGCGAACCCTTCCGAGATCCAGCGCTCGCGCACATACGGCAGCATCAGGTGGCTGAACTCGTGGGTCGCGGTCCAGTCGTCGAGGAGTTCGGAAAGCGGTCGGGTGGGATCGACGAAGAACTGGACGGCCTCACCGCCGTCGCGCAGCACCCGGCCGAACGGCACCGCGGATCCGCCGCGCGGGTCGACCGGCACCACCAACACCTGCGGCGACGGATTCGGGTAGCGCCCGTAGGCGAGCGTCACGTTGCTCGCCGCGGTGCGCACCCAGCGCGCCAGCTTGCCGTGGTCCACCGGCTTGGTGCCGCGCAGGAAGCTGACCCGCAGCACCGCGCCGGGAATCTCGATTTCGCGGTAGTCGAAGGCGCCGAACGCGGCCAGCGCATCGGATCCCCCCGGCGAGGGACCGAAGCGATACGCGTGCTCACCATGTTCGTCAAGCGGCTCCCACGGCACCGAGGCCTGGACCCCGGGCGGCAGCGCGAAGTGGACCCGGTATTCAGCACGATCATCGAACGGCGGTCGCCACAGCCAGGCCGAAGGGCTTGTCAACCGGTCGACGATGCCGGACAGACCCATCGCCGCGCGCCCCGGCAGGGGCCGGTCGATCCGGTATTCGTAGCGCACGCAGGAATCCTCCCGCCCGTCGAGCCGGATCCGACCGCGCCATACCGACAGGGGCTCGTTGGTCTCGCAGCGACGCGGATCGCGCAGGTGGTAACGCGCGTCGCGGTCACGCGCCGCCAGGCTCCGCACCGGCCCGTCCAGCCGCGCCTCGACTTCCAATCGGTCCAGCCCCGGCGAAACCCGGACCTGGTAGACGTGGCGCGCGTCGGCCGAGGCCAGCGTTGCAAGCCCGAGCCAACCAATGGCGGTCAGGTACGCACACCGGGCTCCCGTTCTTGTTTGCCAAATCCGCATCAGCCGATTCTCCGCCGTCGATGACCGGATGTTCGAACTCCGCAAACCGGCCGGCAAGGGCCGGAGGTCCCGGATGCGTTGCAGGAATCGCCGAAGTGGCTACCATCCATCAACGGACACAAGAACGAGACGAGCGAATGCCCTCATCCGCGCTTTACCCCGAGATCGAACCCTATGCCCAGGGCCACCTGGCCGTCGACGA
>JBFJNB010000492.1:0-2196 GCA_041633655.1 Lysobacterales bacterium
GATCTCGCGGTCGACTCGATGCTCCTGTCGATCAAGGAGAACCGGGTCGCGACGATCGAGATCGACTCCGCCGCGGTCGCCGACGCCGCGCTCGAGGTCGATCTGACGGTGACCAACAAGACCGGCCACCGGCTCCCGAGCGGGGTCACGTTCCGGCGCGTGTTCATCGAGTTCCTGGTGCTCGATGAATCCGGCGAGGTCCTGTGGGGATCCGGGCGGACCAATCCGGCGGGCGTCATCGTCGGCGCCGACGGCCAGCCGCTGCCGACGGAGTTCCTGAACCAAAAGGCCAGCCCGGACGACAAGATCGCCCAGTACCAGCCCAACTACCAGGTCGTCTCGGAGCAGTCGCAGGTGCAGATCTACGAGGAACTGATCACCAACGCCGAGGATCAGTTTACGACCAGCTTCATCCACCGGGTCGACCACATCAAGGACAACCGCCTGCTGCCCGCGGGCTGGGTCGACGCGGCCGCGTTCGCCGGCAAGTCATCCAGCGCCGGCGTCCCGTTTCAGGGGGAGCTGCTGCTCGAGTTCATGGAATCGACCAACCCGGAGGGCCCGAGCGTGGTCGGCGGGGTCGACCCCAACGGGCGTGAATTCGCGCCGGACCCGAACTACTCGCAGAGCCCGAGCCCGGGCACGGATCGCATCGGCTACCGGATCCCGCTCGCCGACCTGGGCGGCAAGCCGCACTCGATCCGGGCGACGCTTTATTCCCAGTCGCTGATGCCGGCGTGGTTCTACCAGCGCTTCAGCCTCGCCAACGAGGCCAAGGCGGCCGGCTATGCGACGCCGGAAACCGACCGCCTGTGGCACATCGCCAGCCGCCTGAACCTCGACGGCACAGCGATGGCCGGGTGGAAGCTGAAAGTCGCCAGCGCCGACCAGGCGTTGTCGCCCTAACCGAAATTGACAAAAGGTTGCGGTTGACATAAGGTTGCGGCCATGAACGCGGCAACCGAAAGACTGATGGCAACCTTGAGTCCGCAAGAGGCCGCCCGCGCACTGGCGGCGACCCACGCGGGCGAGCGCGGCTGGCTGGACGAGTTCGCCGCGCAGCTCGACCACTACCGCGCGGGTCAGTCGCTGGGGCGCACGCTGGCCGCGTGGGGCGTCAGCCAGTCCGAGGCCGCCCGGATGTTCGGCGTCAGCCGCCAGGCGGTCAGCAAGTGGCTCAACGCGGGCGTGCCGGCCGAACGCAGCCGCGCGGTGGCCGACCTGGCCGCGGCCACCGATCTTCTGGTGCGTTATCTGAAGCGCGAGCGGATCCCGGCCGTGGTGCGCCGGCCCGCGGCGGCGACCGGCAACCGCTCGCTGCTGGACCTGTGGGCGGCGGGAGAAACCACCGAGCTGCTCGAGGTCTGCCGCGCGATGTTCGACTTCGACCGGGCCCAGAGCTGAGCGCGTTGCGCTCGGAGCGCCTGCCCGATCCGTGGACCTGGTGGCGGATTGCCGATCCGGCGTGGCGCAACCCGCTCGACCCGACCTTCGCCCAGCGCCGCGGGGGTCGCTGGAACCCGCCCGCGAGCTACCCGACGCTCTACTTCAACGAAGATCGGGTCACCGCGCGCGCGAACCTGCGGTCTTTCATCGCCCGCTGGCCCTACGAGCCCGAGGACCTGCGTGACGACACCGGGCCGGTCCTGATCGGCGCCACCCTGCCGCGCGCCCAGACCGTCTGCGATGCGCATACGAACGCGGGCCTGAAAGCGATCGGGCTGCCGATGAGCTACCCGCTGGACGGCGCCGGCCGGCCGATCGCGCACCCGCGCTGTCAGGCGATCGGCGAGCGGGCCAAGAATGCCGGGCCGCGCGGGGTGCGCGCGCGCAGCGCGAGCGGCTCCGGTCGCGAGCTGGCCTGGTTTCCGGCCACCGCCCGCAGCGTCGCGCGGGCTTTGTCCCGGCTCTCGTTCGGCGCCTGGTACTGGGGCTGATGCGCCCGGCCGGCGCTGCCGGCGCCTGGCAAAGAGCGGACTCCGCGGATATCGTTTGCCGATGTCCGAGGATTTTCGTGCCGGCATCGATCTGGCCCGCTACGTCATCGCGCTGGCGCTGGTGGCGACCCTGCCCCCGGCGCTGCTGTTTTGGCTGATCGTCCACCCGTTCGCGCGCTTCTGGCGCCGGCTCGGCCCGGGCTGGACCTACACGTTGCTGATCCCCCCGCTGATCGGGCTGGCCTTGTGGATCGGCTCA
>JBFJNB010000493.1:0-2182 GCA_041633655.1 Lysobacterales bacterium
ACGGTCGCGGTCGACCGCGATCTGGACCTGCACCGTATTGGCGCCACTGCTCTGGGTGACCTGCTTGAGCCGGACCAGCGCATACAGATTGAGCGAATCCCCGGTCAGGTTGAGTTCGGTGATCTCGGCATCGGTCTCCGGGTCGGCCAGCGTGGTGCGCGCGTCGCTGGTCGAGTCACGCCACACGAACGCCCCTTGTTCGCTCGCCGAACGCGCCACGTGCGCGGTGTTGGTGAAGGTCGGTGAGCCCAGCGGCCAGTCGCCGGCGTCGCCGTCGACGACGATCGTATGCGCGCTGGCGACGCTGGCCACGCTGCCGAGCGCCCACAGCAACCCGGCCACGCCGACGCGCGGCCGCCGGCGGGCGCACCCCATTCGGTTTCGTTCCATGGCAACTCTATCGGCCGGCGGCGTGCAAACTTGTGCCCGCGAACCGCTGGACCGCCACCTGTGACCCCGATCGGGGTTGGCGTTACACTGGCGCGATCCGATTCAGAGGGGTTCGGCCGATGGCATTTCTGAAATCCATTCCCGCCACCGAAGAGAGCGTGTCCGCGGTCATGAAGCGCTATCCGGCACAGGCCGTGCCGCTGACCGCGTTGACCGAGATCGTGATGCGCACCGGCGAATGCCGGTTCAGCGCGCAGCAGCGCGAGCTGATCGCCGCGTTCGCCTCCGGGACCAACGCCTGCACCTACTGCTTCGAGACCCACACCGCTACCGCTGAAGCTTTCGGCGTGGACCAGGGCCTGCTGCGCGCGTTGCTCGATGACATCGACTTAAGCCCCGTCGACGATGCCCTGAAGCCGGTGTTGCGCTACGTGCGGAAGCTGACCCAGACCCCGTCCCGGATCGTCCAGGCCGACGTCGACGCGATCATCAATGCCGGCTGGGACGAGAACGACTTTCACTACGCGGTGATGATCTGCGGGTTGTTCAACTTCTATAACCGCCTGATGGACGGCTACGGGGTCCGCAATACCGCCGAGTTCCGCTCGACCCGCGGCCGCGCGCTGGCCGAGCCGAAGGGCTACGGCGTCGTCACCGATGCGCTCAGGGCCAGTACCCCTGATCCGGGATCCTGACCCTTTTCGTGCCGGAACTCACACCGGCTGACCACCGTTGGCGCGCACCAGCGCCAGGAACTCGCGCCGCGTCTTCGGACCGAAGGTCAGGAAATGCGGGTCCGGAGCCTCGCGGTATGCCTCGCGCTCGCGGTGGACCGGGTCGGCCGCGGCGCGGCGGCGCGCTTCCTCGAGTGCGATACCGTAAGGTTTGAGCGCGTTCAGGCCGAAGATCTTGGCCCGGAGCTCCGGGGTGATTTCGGGATAACCGTGGGCCTCGCGCAGCTCGGGGGCGATCTGGAACGCGCGGAACGCCTGGATCTGGTCCTGCGGTGAGCCGTACCAGATCGAGTCGGTGCCCCACAGCACCTGGTCCTCGCCCAGGTACTTCAACAGCTTGCCGAGCCCGTGCGCGGCCGAGTCGGGGTCGCGCATCAGCCCGCGCCAGGTCGAGCCCAGCTCGGCGTAGACGTTGCTCAAGCCCACGGCGTCATGTTCCAGCACCGATTTGATCAGCGAGTCGAGTCCCTCGTTGCGGTCGGGATCGTACGGACCCTCGGGCTGCCCCGGAACCCAGCCGGAGTGGTAGATCAGGAAGTTCACGTCCGGATAATCCCGCGCCACCACGCCGACGTCGGTGCACAGCGAATGCTCGTAGGACCGGCGCCCGAACGGGATCCCCTTGTGCACCGCGATGTTCTTGACTCCGAGGTTACGGGCTTTCTCGATGAACGCCCGGCCGACGTCGTCGCTCAAGTAAAACCCGGTCCCGTCGGGCCCCCACTGGGTGTAGCACTTCCAGGCCGACACGCCCCAGGTTTCCGCCAGTTCGTCCATCCGCGCCACGTCACCATCCTGGTTCGGGTTGACCCGCCCGTGCAGCAACAGCCGGTGCGAGCCTTCCATTTTTTCGACGATGTCCCGGGTCGCGGCCGCCTCCTCGATCGTCAGCGGCTCCGAATCCGCGGTCGAGGGCACGAACGACAACACCATCATGTCGGTGTCGGAATCCAGGAACACGTCCTTGAGGAACTCGTCGGTGCCGAGGCACTTCAGATAATCGCGGCTCAAGCGCTCGCTGGCCGCGGCGCAGCCGGCCTTTTTCTCCATGTGGCGGC
>JBFJNB010000494.1:0-2173 GCA_041633655.1 Lysobacterales bacterium
ACGTGGCCGACGACCGGCTCGATCTGGCTCGCCGGCTGGGGGCGGTCGCCGGAATCAACGCGCGCGAGGTACCCGACGTGGTGGACGCGGTCCGGCAGGCCAGCTCCGGGGGCGTTCATCTCTCGATCGACGCGCTCGGCGACCCGGCGACCTGTTTCAATTCGATCGCGAACTTAAGAAAGCGCGGCCGGCATATCCAGGTCGGCCTGATGGTCGGCGAGCATCAGTCACCGCCGATCCCGATGAGCCGGGTCATCGCCAACGAGCTGGAAGTCCTCGGCAGCCACGGGATGCAGGCGCACCGCTACGGCGCGCTGCTGGCGATGATCGAGGCCGGCCAACTGACCCCGCAGGCGCTGATCGGGCGAACCGTCGACCTGGAGCAGTCGATCGACGCGCTGGTCGGGCTGCCGGAGCAGACGACAGTGGGGATCACGGTGGTTACCGAGTTCGATTGACTAATCGACGATCGGCAGCACCAGGCGCGCCGGGGTTTCCGGCCCGAGGTGGAGCCTGACCGTGGCGGTGCGGGCGTCGGCCCGGGTTTCCTTCGCGACGACTCCGCCGGAGTTGTAGTTGCGCTGCTGATTCACGCCGTTGGCCGGGCGAATGAACAGCCGCAACCGGCTGCCTGAGCCGATCTGGCGCGAGAAGAACGCAAAGCGCTCAAACACGAACGGCTCCTTTTGGCCCGGCGTCATCAGCTTCTCCCGGTCGAGGAACTCGCGGTAGCGCGCGCGCTGGGTCTCGCCGGTCAGCGCGATGCTGGACCCATCAGGCAGGATCTCGTACAGCGTCACGTTGATGTCGGTGTCCGGTACGTCCAGCTCGAACCAGGCCTCGAACCGGACGTAGCCGGATACTTCGGTGGCCGCCGGGAACGGCTCGGAATGGTAGATCAGGCCGTCGCCGTCGGTGTGCATCACCTCGGTCTGGTCGACCAGATAGTCCTCGGACACCGCGCGCTCGGCCTTGCGGGTGTCGAGCGGATCGTAGACATACCGGTCGACGTCGGCCGCGGCTGGCGCCTCATCGAGCAAGCGGCCTGAGTGGAACACGCTGTCCGCGGAACCGCCCGAGCGCAGGTGGAGCACGCGCTGGCCGTCGGCGATGGCCTCGAGTGACGCCGCCCCCTTCCACTGGTTGGCGCCGGCCACGAAATAGGTCACCCGATCCTTGATGAAGTCCGGGCGCTCGCCCTGTCCCATGGCCCAGCGGTACCAGTCGCGGTCGAGCTTGAACGCGTCGAACATCATCTGATCGCCGAACTTGAGCCCGCCGAACTCCTGCACCGGGATGCGGGTGCCGCTGTGATTCCACGGCCCGAGGATCAGATAGTGCTTCGCCTTGCCCGCCTCGCTGCCCCAACGCATGTGGCGCCGGTAGTACTCCATCGCGCCGAGCTGGTCGCCGTCGTAGTAGCCGGTGATGGTCAGGATCGGCAGGTCGAAGCGCGCGTAGTCGGCCCGCGACGGCACCCGCGCGGCCCAGTAGTCGTCCCAGGTCGGGTGCGCCACCCATTCGTCGAAGATCGCGCTTTCGTTGCCCACCCACTGGTCGAGGTCCTCGAACGCGATCCCGGCGGTGTGGTAGCCGCGGAACTTGCGCTCCCAAAACGCGTTGTCCCCGAACGCGCGGCCCTGGGGCGTGACCCCGCTGGTCAGGGTCAGCCAGCGGATCGTGTAGGGATAGGGGACGTTGTGGTTCATCGGAAAGTCGACCGCCAGGTGCGGCGAGGCGATCGGCACGATGGTGGTCAGGTGCTCTGGAAAGTGGCGTGCCGTCGCCCACTGGTTGAAGCCGCCGTAGGAGCCGCCGCGCATCGCGACCCGGCCGTTGGACCAGGGTTGTGCGGCGATCCACTCGACCACGTCGCGCCCGTCGCGGCCATCCTCCAGGCCCAGCGGCCGGAACTCGCCGCCGCTGTTGCCGCGCCCGCGGGTGTCGACAATGAGAAACGCGAAGCCTGAGCGCGCGAAGTAAAGCGCGTCGGGGTGGTAGCGGTCGCTGATGTAGGGCGTGATGGTGACGATGGCCGGCAGCCGCGAGTCCCCCGAGTCCTTCGGCCGGTACAGCGTCGCGCCCAGCCGGGTGCCGTCGGCGACCGGAATTTCGACGCCCCAGGTGAACTCGACGTCGGTCTCGGCCCGACCCGGGTCCTGCTCCGGGTCCG
>JBFJNB010000495.1:0-2172 GCA_041633655.1 Lysobacterales bacterium
CTCCTCGACCTTCAGCAGCGCGAAGTAACGCTCCCCGTCCTTCGGCGGGCGGATCTTCCCGGCCACGGTGTCGCCGGTGCGCAGCCCGAAGCGCCGGATCTGGCTGGGCGAGACGTAGATGTCGTCGGGACCTGCCAGGTAGGACGCGTCGGCGGAGCGCAGGAAGCCGAAGCCGTCCTGCAGGATTTCCAACACGCCGTCGCCGTAGATCGCTTCGCCGCTGGAGGCATGCGCCTTCAGGATGTTGAAGATCAGATCCTGCTTGCGGGCGCGCGAGGAATTCTCGTTGCCCAGCTCGCGCGCGATCGCCACCAGATCACTGGCCGGCTTTTGTTTCAGTTCGGTGAGGTTCATTTGGAGGGCCTTGTCCGGGCTCGCTAGGGTTAATCGCAAACGCTGATTGCGGTAATGGTTTGAAGCGGACGCGCCGCCGGTACCTGCTCGATTCGGGGGTAGGCCGGCCGGATATGGATAGACGGCCGGCTCGGAAAATCCAGGTCAAAATACCACGATCGACAACTTGGGTAAAGAGCCGCCCGCGCGCGCCCGCTTGGACTCAACCGCCGTTGATACCAGGTCAGATACAGGCGTCGATGAAAGAGGTCAGCTGGGTCTTGCTCAGCGCCCCCATTTTGGTCCCCTCGGGCTGGCCGTTCTTGAAGATCATCAGGGTCGGGATGCTGCGGATATTGAACTTGATCGCGGTCTTCTTGTTGGCATCCACGTCGATCTTGGCGATCTTGATGCGGTCGCCGTAGTGTTCCGCAACCTGCTCCAACACCGGGGCGATCATCTTGCACGGACCGCACCACTCGGCCCAGAAGTCAACCAGTACCGGTCCCTCGCTGGCCAATACCTTTTCCTCGAATTCCTCGTCGCTGACGTGAATGATATTGTCGCTCACTGATTGTTCCTCTGGGATCCCTCGAAATATTTGCGGATCGGGCCGCTTCGGGTACACTGTGGGGTTTGCTCGCCCCGAATCCAACCCGGCCCCGTCAAACTCGGAGTGATTGTGACATTTGAGCCCAAGCGGAAGTTCAATGCAAGCCCGATGAGCGAGGTTGTCGAGCCATCCCGCCCGACGTTCACCGAGCGTCGATTCAGCGAATTCGACATCCACCCGCTGGTGGCGCAGGGCGTGGCCACCGCAGGCTTCGAGTTCTGCACCCCGATTCAGGCCCGCAGCCTGCCGCTGCTGCTGGCCGGCCACGACGTGGCCGGTCAGGCGCAGACCGGAACCGGCAAGACCGCGGCGTTCCTGATCGCGACCTTCCATGCGCTGCTGACCCAACTGCCCGACCGGAAGGGCCACGGGCCGCGCGCGCTGATTCTGGCGCCGACCCGGGAGCTGGCGATCCAGATCCACAAGGATGCCGAGCTGCTGGGGCAGGCCACCGGATTGAGCCTGACGCTGGCCTACGGCGGGGTCGACTACCAGAAGCAGCGCGAGCGCCTGGCCGCCGGGGTCGACATCCTGATCGGGACGCCGGGGCGGATCATCGACTACTTCAAGCAGCGCGTGTTCGACCTCAACCAGATCCAGGTGCTGGTGCTGGACGAGGCCGACCGGATGTTCGACCTGGGCTTCATCAAGGACATTCGCTACCTGCTGCGGCGCATGCCGCCGCCGGACAAGCGCCTGAACCTGCTGTTCTCGGCGACGCTGTCGTACCGGGTCACCGAGCTCGCCTACGAGCACATGAACAACCCGGACCGGATCGAGATCGAGACCGAGCAGGTCACCGCCGAGCGGGTCGAGCAGCGGGTCTATTTCCCGGCCAATGTCGAAAAGATCCGGCTTTTGATCGGGCTGCTCAAGCGCATGGATCCGACCCGCACGATGGTGTTCTGCAATACCAAGGTCGTGACCGACAAAGTCACCGCGTATCTGAAAGGCAACGGCTTCAACGCCGAGGTCCTGTCCGGCGACGTGCGCCAGACACGGCGCCAGTCGCTGCTCAAGGACTTCCACAACGGCAAGCTCGACATCCTGGTGGCGACCGACGTGGCCGCGCGCGGGCTGCACATCCCCGACGTCAGCCACGTGTTCAATTTCGACCTGCCGCAGGACCCCGAGGACTACGTGCACCGGATCGGCCGCACCGCGCGCCTGGGCGAGGCCGGCGAGGCGATCAGCTTCGCGTGCGAGGACTACGCGTTCTCGCTGCC
>JBFJNB010000496.1:0-2170 GCA_041633655.1 Lysobacterales bacterium
CGAGAACGATGTCAACAGTCGGCTTTGCCCGAGACCCAGGGTGTCGTTGTAGCCGGTATAGAACGTGACCACGTCCGCCTCAAGGTGCGCGCCCTCGCTGGCGAACAGCAGCGCAAGCTGACCGGCGTTCAGCTGCGGAATGCCGAGATTGATGACCTCCGCTTTCGATCTCCCCGCGCAAGACTCGTTCGCGAGTTGCTCGTTGAGCAGTTGTTCCAGCAGGTAGGGATAGGTTTCGTCGTCCCGGTTGCCGAAGCCGAACGTGGACGATCCGCCCAGCGTCAGCACTCTCAGCGTTTCCGGATCTTTGCCGTCGCGGAACTCGTCGCCCCGGAAGCCGCGCGCGTTGATCGAAACCCGAAACGGGACTCCCGCCGAATCGACGTCGGTGCGCGCCTGGTTCGGGTGGTATTTCGAATAACCCTGCCTGGCATCGTCGTGCTCGAATACGTCCTGCCCGCGCAGGTAGCGCACGCGCACCGCGTCGCGATGCCACTGAGTACCCCAGAGCATCACCTCGGGGCCGACGCGGATCGAAAAGTAGATCCGCGTTCCCAACTCCAGCAGCAGGGCCGAGAAGCCGATGGTCCACAGGACCAGCAGCACGTTTTTCACGCTGGTTTTTGGGCTAGTTCTTCTGCTTGAGCTGCCGGTAGAGCTTCAGGGCCACCTCGCGGCGACTGCTCAGCGGGCGCATGTCGGTCCAGACCTCCTCGATATGATCGAGTGCCTGCTCCCGGGTGCCCACGAAGCCGGCTGCTTTCCAGCCACGCGGCAACTCACGATCGGCAAACCAGATCGAATACTGCTCCTCGTGGTTGATGACGACGGCGTACCTGGTCTTGTCGGCGGGTCGCCGTTCTCCCGCAATCGACGCCGCGGAAACGCCCACCAGCAGCGCGGCCAGCGCAAGCAATCTCAAATACTGCATCCCAATCAACTCCGGCTCAGGTGTCGGGCCACTCTAACCGATCAACGCGGCCGGGCGAACTGGTCCTGAGCGGCATTCGGTTCACCTGTTAGTCCTCGAACCCATCGCCGAAGATGTCCTCGGGCAGGGTCAGGGTGTCGAAGGCGGTGAAGTTGTCGGCGCAGTAAGTTCCGGCGTGGTCGATGAAATCCTGCGCCACGTCGACGCCTTCGATCCGCATCACGTGCCGGGTGCAGCTCAGCACCGGATCGTAGCCGACTGCCGCAATCAAACCCGTGGTTTCCGCCCCACTATCGAGGCTTGTCGAGTCACCGAAGATCGCAACGATGTCGCCCTCGGGCTTGGCGCTGTAGTGAACCCACATCTCGACTTCGATGTTGGTGTTGGCGCAGGCCACTCGAATCCAAGCGTACTGGGCCTCGATCGTAATCTGCGCGCCGCTGGCGAAGCCCAGGTCGGTCACCCGGCCACCGGGGTCCGGCGGCGCGCTCGTGGAATCGAACTTGCTGAAGTTGTCGCTGCAGTGGGTTCCCGCATGGTCGACGAAGTCCTGCGCGACCGCGGCGCCGTTGATCTTCATCACCTGGCGGGTGCAGCTCAGCACGGGATCGAAGAACACGAGGGCCACCACGTCGGTCGTCGTCGAGCCGCTGGTCGAGCTCGTCGTCTCGGACACAGTGGCTACGATGCCGCCCGCGGAATCCGAACTCTGATGCACCCACAACTCCACCTCGATGATCGAATTCGGGGGTTTGCGGCGAACCCAGTCGTAGCGCGTTTGCAGCGTGATCGAATTGCCTTCCACGACCCCCAGATCGGTCACTCGACCGCCGGGATTCGCGGCGACAAGCGGCAACTGAAACAACAACCCAAGAAAGACCCAGAGCCGAGCCATCGTTGCTTCCCTCAGCTGGGAGGCGTGGATGCTACCACGCGCGGTTCGCCGACAGAATATGGCGATTCCGCCGGCGCGGTTCGCTACCGATCAGTCGGTCGCCGGCCGGGCGAACAGGTCTTCGCTCAGCGGCACGTTGATCGTCAGCGCCTTGATCGCCGCGCGCCAGCTGCCATCGGCGTTGGAGACCCAGCGCGGGTGGTGGATGCCGTCTTCGACGAAGTCCCAGGGTCCGGAAAGGCTGCCGACTTCGCTGTCCCCGGTACCGAATGCGTAGGGCTCGCCCTTGGCGTCCAGCGCGAACCAGCGCAGGCGCTTTTCGCCCTCGAAGACCTCGAGGCGGC
>JBFJNB010000497.1:0-2166 GCA_041633655.1 Lysobacterales bacterium
ACCGCGGCCCCCGAGATGATGCAGCCGCCGGAGACCATCGAGTTGACCGCGCGGCCCTGGGTGCCCTCGTAGTCGAGCACGAACTTGGCCGGCGGCAACTGCTCCTGGTAGGTCCAGATCGGCCAGTCCGCGTCATACAGGTTCAGCTCGGGCTTGACCGCGACCAGCTCCAGGTTGGCATCGAAGAACGCATCCACAGTGCCGACGTCGCGCCAGTATTTTTGCGCCCGGGTCTCCACGTCCTGGAACGGATATGCGAACACCCGCCGCTCGCCGATGCTGCCGGGGATGATGTTCTTGCCGAAATCGAAGTCGGTGCCCGGACGCTCGGCCTCGGCGCACAGGGTCTCGTTCAGAAACTGGGTCCCGAAAACGTAGATTCCCATCGACGCCAGCGCGGTATCGGGCTTGCCGGGCATCGGCTCCGGGTTCTGCGGTTTTTCGGCAAAGCGCACGATCCGGTTGTTGCCCTCGACGGTCATGATCCCGAACCCGCGCGCCTGCTCCAGCGGGACCTGGATCACCCCGACCGTGATGTCGGCCTCGTTCTGCACGTGATAGGACAGCATCGGCCCGTAGTCCATCTTGTAGATGTGATCCCCGGCCAGGATCAGCACGTGTTCGGGATTCGAATCGCGGATGATGTCGAGGTTCTGGTAGACGCAGTCGGCGGTGCCGCGGTACCACAGTTCACCGAGCTGCTGCTGTGCCGGCACCAGCTGCACGAACTCGCCGAGCTCACCGCGCAGGTAGCCCCAGCCCTTCTGTACGTGCTGGATCAGCGAGTGGGCCTTGTACTGGGTCATCACCAGGATCTGGCGGATGCCGGAGTTGACGCAGTTGGAGAGCGGAAAATCGATGATCCGGAACTTGCCTCCGAACGGCGTCGCCGGTTTGGCCCGGGACGTGGTCAGCTCGTGCAGGCGCGCGCCGCGTCCGCCGGCCATGATGACCGCCATCGTGCGTCGGGTCAGTGTGCTTACGTTGCGCCCGGATGCTCTGATCGCCATGGGTACCCCTTGTCGCGGCCTGCTGGTTACCGGGCCAGTATGCAACATCCGTGATGGCGCTGGCCATGCGGGTTAGTCCGTATGGCTGATTTCCATCAGCATGCCGGGACGAGCAAGAGGCGCGAAGCCGAACCGAGCGTACAGAGCATGCGCGTCGGCGGTAGCGAGCATGATGCGCCGCATGCCGCGCAAGGTCGGTCTCTGCATGACCACCTCCGTCAGCCACCGCCCCAAACCGCGGCCGCGGTGGGCTTGCAGCACGAACACGTCGGACAGGTAGGCAAACGTGGCCTCGTCGGTGATCAGGCGGGCGAAGCCGACCTGCTGCGGACCCGCGTACAGACCGTAGCAGGCCGAATGTCGAATCGAGCGTTCAACGCGCTCCAGGGCGATGCCCTTCGACCAGTAGGCGTCGACCAGGAAGGCGTGAATGACGTCCAACTGCAGCTCCGCCTTGGCGGTCGAAATCCGATAGCCGTCCCGGGTCCATTGCTGCGTCGCCATCGCCTGCTCCTCGTGGAGTGATGCGTCGGAGTATAAAACCGGGGATACTCCGGACATGAATCACCCCGCGCCGACGGTGGCCATGCGGCTGGTCGAAACCCTCAAGGGACTGGGCGTGCGCCACGTGTTCGGCGTGCCCAGCGGCGGATTGGTCGATTACCTGGAGGCGCTCCGCGCGACCCCCGGGATCGACTTCGTGCTGACCAGCCACGAGGGCGCCGCGGCGTTCATGGCCGCGGTCAGCGGCCGCCTGCGCGGAGTCCCCGGGGTCTGCTTCGCCACCCTGGGTCCGGGCGCGACCAACCTGGCCACCGGGGTCGGGGGCGCGCTGCTGGACCGCTGCCCGCTGATCGCGTTCACCGACGAACTGCCGGTGGCGCTGCGCGGGCGCACGACCCAGATGGGGATCGACCACCAGGCGCTGTTCCGGCCGCTGACCAAGCGCACGACCCGGCTGGAACCGGACCGGATCGGCGAAATCCTGACCGAAGCGGCCGTGCTGGCACTGAGCGAACCGCCGGGGCCGGTACACGTGGGGCTGCCGCTGGGTCTCGGCGGCGAGGCCGCGCCGGGAGCGCCGAATCCGATACCGGCCACCGCGTCGGCGCCCCCGGCGCCAGCGGCGCTGGACGCGATCGCCGCGAGGCTCGCC
>JBFJNB010000498.1:0-2140 GCA_041633655.1 Lysobacterales bacterium
GCGTCATCGACTCCAAGGTGCCGGTCAGTACATAGGTGCGTCCGGCGAGCGGGCCGTCGGCTGCGCGTTTCGGGTCCCCTTCGGGCCAGGCGACGCCGGCTTTGCGCAGCTGGTCAATGACCGCGCGGTTGTGCGGCTCGCGAAAAAACGCGGCCACGTGTCCGGCGACCACCGGGCCAACGTCGGGCACCTCGGTCAGTTCTTCCTCGGTAGCGCCGGCGATGCCGTCCAGCGCGCCAAAATGGGCCGCCAGCGAAGCCGCGGTGGCCTCCCCGACCTCGCGGATGCCGAGCGCATAGAGCAACCGCGCCAGGGTCGTCTCCTTGGCTTTTTCGATCGCGGCTTTGAGGTTGGCTGCGGATTTTTCGCCCATCCGCTCCAGACCGGCCAGCGCGTCGGCATCGAGCGAGAACACGTCGGCGACGTTTGCCAGAATTCCGCGCTCGATCAGTTGATCGACCAGCTTCTCACCCAGGCCCTCGATGTCCAACGCGCGCCGGGAGGCAAAATGCAGCAGCGCCTGTTTGCGCTGCGCCGGACAGAACAGGCCGCCGGTGCAGCGGCTGACCGCCTCGCCCTCGACCCGGACCACGGCCGAGCCGCACACCGGGCAATCGGTGGGCATCTCGAATTGGCGCGCATTCGCGGGTCGCCGCTCCGGCAGCGCGCGGACCACTTCGGGGATCACGTCCCCGGCGCGGCGCACGATCACGGTGTCGCCGATACGCACGTCCTTGCGGTGGACCTCGTCTTCGTTGTGCAGGGTCGCGTTGGTGACCGTGACCCCGCCGACGAACACCGGCCTCAGGCGCGCGACCGGGGTCAGCGTCCCGGTGCGTCCGACCTGGACCTCGAGCCCGACCACCTCGGTCAGCTCCTCCTGGGCCGGGAACTTGTGCGCGACCGCCCAGCGCGGCGCGCGGCTGACGAAGCCCAGCCTGCGCTGCAACGCCTGCTCGTCGACCTTGTAGACGACTCCATCGATTTCGTACGGCAGCGACGCGCGCTGGGCAGCGATCCGCGCGTAGTAATCGAGACAGCCCTCTACCCCGGTGACCACTTCGCCCAGCGGGCAGACCGGAAAGCCCCACTCGCGCAACCGTTCGAGGGTCTGGCTGTGGCGCCCGGGCAGCGGGCCGCCTGAGTGACGGCCGACCGCGTAGGCGAAGAACGCAAGCGGCCGGCTCGCGGTCAGGCGCGGGTCGAGCTGGCGCAGGCTGCCGGCGGCGGCGTTGCGCGGGTTGACGAAGGTCTTCTCGCCGCGCTCGCGGGCGGCCTCGTTGAACCTCTCGAATGCCCCAATCGGGATGTAGACCTCGCCGCGGACCTCGATCTCGCGCGGAAAGCCGTCGCCGCGCAGCGCCAAGGGGACCGCCGGAATGGTGCGTGCGTTGTGGGTCACGTCCTCTCCGCGGGTGCCGTCGCCGCGGGTCGCGGCGCGCACCAAGACCCCACCTTCGTAATGCAACGCCAGCGCGACTCCGTCGAGTTTGGGCTCGGCGGCGTAGTCGATCGGGCCGTCGGTGCCCAGCCGGTCGCGCACGCGGCGGTCGAAATCAACCACCTCGGCTTCGGCGAATGCGTTGCCGAGCGACAGCATCGGAACCTCGTGGCGGACTTCGGCGAAACCGGCCAGCGGCTCGGCGCCGACCCGCTGGGTCGGGGAGTCGGCGCGCTTGAGGCTGGGAAATCGCTGCTCCAGTTCCACCAGTTCGCGCACCAGGCGGTCGTATTCGGCGTCCGGGACCCTGGGCTCATCGAGCACGTGGTAGCGGTAGTCGTGCTCGGCGATCGTGCGCCTGAGTTCGGCCGCGCGCTCCTCAGCGGCGGCGGGCGGCTGCGCCTGGTTCATGCTCCGGGTAGCTGGATTTCGTGCCGACGGTCGAATTCGCGCATCTGCTCCCGGATGTGGGCCACCCGCTGGCGGCTCAGCGAGCTCTGGGTCTCGTCCAGCAGTTCCACGTCCAGCAGTTCGGCCAGCCGCCAGCCGGCCGCCAGCATCGCGTCCCAGGCATCCAGCGCGCTGAGCTGATTGGGCAGGGTCAGGAACAGGCACAGGCCCTGGGTCTGGAGTTGCTCCATCCGCTGCGGATCGAAACTGCCGGGGTTGGTGATGTTGGCCAGGCTGAAAATCGCCACC
>JBFJNB010000499.1:0-2117 GCA_041633655.1 Lysobacterales bacterium
AGCGCGCCGGCGATCAGCGACACCCCGATCGCGGCGAGCTCCGAGTACAGGTTGATTCGCTCCCACAGCCAGCGCATGACCAGCACCGAGCCGGTGCCGGCGCCAAGCAGCAGCGACAGTTTCCAGCCCTGCTGAATCGAGCCCAACTGGCTCATCACGATCAGCGCCAGCACCAGGATCAGTACGTTGGAGGCGCGCGCCACCAATACCAGCTCGCGGTTGCCGGGCTTGCGCTTCAGCCAGTGGCCACAGACCAGCCGGTGGTAGATGTCGTTGGACCAGTAGCTGGCGCCCCAATTGAGGTGGGTGTCGATGGTCGAGGCCAGCGCGGCCAAAAGCCCGGTCAGCATCAGGCCGCGGATGCCTGGCGGCAGCATCTCGTCGATTCCCTGAATGAACGCGACCTCTCTGGAGGCGGTGAACTCGTCGCCCAGCGCGGCGATCGAGTCGACGTCGAACGGATAAATCACCAGCAGGCCGACGCCGATCACGATCCAGATCAGGCTGCGCGCGACGATCTGCAGCCACGAGAAAACCACCGCGGCGATGCGCGCGTCGCGGTCGGTCCGGCACGCCATCGAACGCTGCGCCAGGTAGCCGGTGCCGTCGGAGTTCATCTGGAAGAACCACTGCAGCGACATGATCACGAAAAACGGCAGCAGCAGGGTCCCCGCCGACGGCGCGAACGACAGCATCTCCGAGGCCTTGGCCATGCCGTAGATCTCGACCAGCCGCTCCGACAATTGGTCCAGCCCCCCAACCTCGTAGACGATCAGCACCGCGTAGGCCAGGGTCCCCAGCATCGCCATCACGAACTGCATCACGTCGGTGGCGATCACCGAGCGCAGGCCCCCGGTGGCCGAATAGAGCAGCGTGAACCCCATCAGCACCAGGATGCTGATCGCGTTGTTGGTGGATGCGACCAGCGGATCCAGCCCGCCGGTGGAGCCGCCGAGGCTGAGTCCGGTGGCGCGGGTCACCGCCAGCAGGCCCTGGTAGAACCCTTCGTTGAACCACAGGTGCCACGGCAGAAACACTTCGGCGATGCGCATCGCCGCGACCAGCACGAACGCCAGCACCACGCAGTTGATCAGGGTCCCGTAGTAGATCGCCTTGAGCGAACGCAGCGCGATCGCCCCGCGGCCGCTGTAGCGCAGCTCGGTCAGCTCCGCGTCGGTCAGCACCCCGGCGCGGCGCCAGGTGGCCGCAAACACGAAGCCCATCATCAGAAACGCGATCCCGTAGACCCACAACTGCCACAGCAGGAACAGCCCGCCGGTCGCGATCAGGCCCATCACCAGCAGCGGGGTATCGGCGGCGAATTGGGTCGCGGCCATGCTCGCTCCGGCGCGCCAGCCGGCGATGGTGCGACCGGCCAGGAAGTACTCCTGGAGGTTGCGGGAGGCGGCCTTGCGCGACGCGAAGCCCGAATAAAGGGCGTAGGCGACGAAGAACCCGACGATCAGCAGATCGATCATCAGGCGGCTCCGGTGATCGCGTAGATTTGCCGGACTTGCCGGCGCAATTGATATATCCTATTGAAATCCATTTCAAAAAATACTATCCGATATCCGGCCAAGGTGACAGGGGGCGCTGCGGGGAAATGGGGAAAAGACCGTAGCAGGAGATTCGGCGGCAGGGGAGCATTCATTGTCTGGGCTCAGTGACTCGGCAACACCCGGTGAAACTCGTGCAAACCCCGGGCGGAGATACCGCCTGGGTCGGTGGTCGATTGGGGAGGCTTCGGCCCACCAGACAGAACTCGCCCAGAGCGAGGCGCTGTTTACGATCGGCAACGGTTTCATCGGCATTCGCGGCTGCTTCGAGGAAGACATCGACGAGGCCGGCCGCCGCGCCGAACCCGCGACTTACCTGAACGGGGTCTACGAAGAGGTTCCGATTCGCTACCACGAGTCGGCGTTCGGATTTCCGGTCACCAGCGACACCCGCATCCCGGTGGCCGACGCGACCCCGATCCGGATCCTCGTCGGCGACGAGCCGGCGACGGGCAACCGCGTGCGGGTCGTCGACCATGCGCGGCGACTGGATCTTTGTACCGGCCTGCTGACCCGCCGTGTGCGCCTGCAATGGGCGTCGGGAATGACCCTCGAGGCGTC
>JBFJNB010000500.1:0-2102 GCA_041633655.1 Lysobacterales bacterium
GCCCGACACCACCGGGGCGACGCGGGTGCCCAACGCCACCTACTCGGCAGTGCGCGGCGGTTTCGTCGAGGATTCGGGGCCGGCGGCCCTGACCCGCCCGAAACCGGCGCGCCTGATCGAGTACCAGGGGGGCCAGGTGCTCGCCCTCGAGAACAATCTGGATGAGGCCTGGCGCCGGGTCGGGATCGCGCTGGAGCGCTCCGACCTGGAGGTCGAAGACAGCGACCCGGCCGCGCGGCAATACCGGGTCGTCTACGTGGACCGGCGGGCCCGCGAGGAGCGACCCGGGCGCTTTTCGCGCTGGATTCTGCGTCGCAAGGGACCGACCGACTACAGCGGCACCTACGAGATTCGGCTCGAGGCGTTGGAGGAGAACTTGACCGCCGTGGATCTACTCGGCGCCGACGGCGAGCCGCCGCCGCTGCCGGTGAAGGATCGGATCCTGACTGCGCTGCGCGACAGCCTCGGCTAGCGTTCCAGTAAACCGAGCTTGTCCTTGACCTCGTCCCACTCCGCCGCATCCGGCGGTGCGTCCTTGCGCTCGGTGATGACCGGCCATCGTTCGGCCAGTTCGGCGTTCAGGGCCAGGAATGACTCCTGACCGGCGGGCAGGTCATCCTCGGCGTAGATCGCTTCCACCGGACATTCTGGCTCGCACAAGGTGCAATCGATACACTCCTCCGGATCAATGACCAGAAAATTCGGACCCTCGTGGAAGCAATCGACCGGGCAGACTTCGACACAGTCCGTGTACTTGCACTTGATGCAACTTTCGGTGACCACGAAAGTCATTCGCAATTCTCCTGTCCGTCGACCCGGCGAGCTTCGGTATTGTGGCAGGTTGGCCAATCGCTTGGAAGCAATCGGCTGGGGGCTTCGGCTTTGCCCGTCGCCGATCCCGGTTGATAGTCTTTAAGTATCTGAAAAACGGTCGAAAACAATAGACGCTAAACCACAGATCATCGACCAGCGCGAGCACGGAATCGCGCGCGGTGCGATCGCGCCGCGTGCTCGGCAGGTGGTAGAGGAGTTGCAGCGGCACGGTTACCAGGCCTATCTGGTCGGCGGCTGCGTGCGCGATCTGCTGGCCGACATCGAGCCCAAGGATTTCGACGTCGCCACCGACGCCACCCCGGAACAGGTCAAGCGCGCGTTTCGCTCCTGCCGGCTGATCGGGCGGCGCTTTCGCCTCGCTCACATTCACTTTGGCCGCGACTACATCGAGGTGGCGACGTTTCGCGGCAGCGGCAACGGGGACGACCGCACGGAGCTGACCAAGGAGGGTCGGCTGCTCGCCGACAACGTCTACGGCAGCATCGACGAGGACGCGGTGCGGCGGGACTTCACCGTGAACGCGCTTTACCTGGACCCGCAACGGGGCCAGATCCTGGATTACGTGAGCGGCTATCGCGACGTGCGTGCCCGGACCCTGCGCCTGATCGGTGATCCGGAGGCGCGCTACCGGGAAGATCCGGTTCGGCTGCTGCGCGCGGTGCGTTTCGCCGCCAAGCTGGATTTCACGATCGAGCCCCGGTGCGCCGAGCTGATCGCGACCCTGGGAACGCTGCTGAAGAACATCCCGCCGGCCCGACTGTTCGAGGAGGCGCTGAAGCTTTTCCTGAGCGGGCACGCGCGCCGCTCGTTCGACCTGCTGCAGGAGTACGGGCTGTTCCGGGCGCTGTTTGCCGACACTGCCGCGGTGCTGGACGGCGAATCGGGCGCCGCCTCGCTCGAGATGCTGCGCGCGGGGATGGCCAACACCGACGAGCGGATCGCGAGCGGCAAGCCGGTGACCCCGGCGTTCATGTTCGCCACCCTGCTGTGGCCGGCGATGCGCCGCCACCAGCAGCAGTTGGAGGCCCAGGGCCACACCGTCGCCGATGCCATCCACATGGCCGCCGAGTGGGCGGTATTCCGCCAGGTCGCGCGGATCTCGATTCCGCGCCGTTTCAGCACGCCGATGCGCGAAATCTGGCAACTGCAGCCGCGATTCGAAAACCGTCACGGCAAGCGCGTGGGGAGGCTGATGTCGCACCCGCGATTCCGGGCCGCATACGACTTTTTGCTGCTGCGCGTGCTGGAGGACGAGTCGCTGGAGCCGC
>JBFJNB010000501.1:0-2071 GCA_041633655.1 Lysobacterales bacterium
CCCGCCACCTGCAATCGATCGCCCACGATCCGGCCGCGATCTTCACCTCGATGGTTGCCAGCAGCAATCCGCCGGTCAGCCTGGCCGGGTACCCGGATGTCGCTACGCTGGACTCGCCTTCGAGTTTTCACCCCAACAGTGGGCTGTACGGCGATACCCAGCTCCTGATGCTGCAGGAACTTTACAACGGCGCCGGCAGCCTGGACCTGGCCGGGCAGGCGACCCTGGATGCGGTCGAGCTGATCAACTCGTTGGACCTGAACAGCTATGTGCCCGCCGGCGGCGTCAGCTATCCCAACACGTCTTTGGGGCGCGATCTGGAGCTGGTCGCGCAGTTGTGGAAGCTCGACTTGGGGATCGCGGTGGCGACGGTGGACGTCGGCGGTTGGGATACCCACAACGGCCAGCAGGTACTGAACTTCAACGGCGGCTATGGCCGCAACGTCCGGGAACTGTCCGAGGCGGTCGCCGCGTTTTTCCTGGACATGCAAGCCAGCGGCCGGGCCAACGACTTAGGCATAGTGATTCAGACCGAGTTTGGGCGCCAGATCAAGGAAAACGGCGACTTCGGCACCGACCACGGACTGGGCAATCCGATGGCGGTCATCGGGGGTGGGGTCACCGGAGGCCTGTATCGACCGTTTCCGGGTCTGGCGCCCGGCGCGCGGATCGGCGACAGCGTGGAGCCGCTGACCGATTTCCGGCGGGTGCACGCGACCGTGCTAGATCGGCTGATGGGCAATCCCAACATCGGCCAGGTGTTTCCTGGTTTCAGCTACACCCCGATCGGGTTTGCCTGAGCGACAGCTCTTGATTCAATAGCGTTTTCTTAGCGTGTGACCTTGTGCCCCGCTTGGCGGGGCATTTTTTTGCGCCGGGATTCGCTCTGAACGACAATGGCGCCATGGATAGGCCGCGCCTCGCATCGATCAGTCGAATCACGGGCCGAGATAGCTGTGTCGCTGGCCCGGTGTCATAAGGTCGCGTGAACGCGGACTTCGAGGGGCTGGCGAAGGCCGCGGCGATCGGCTTCGCCACGGCCGCGCTGCTGGTGCGCGTGTTCGCGCACGCGGCGCGGCGGGTCGGACTGGTGGACGAGCCCGATTCACGCAAGGTGCACGCCGAGCCCGTGCCGCTGGTCGGCGGACTGGCGATTTTCTCGGGTGTGATGTTCGCGCTGCTGATGGGCGACACGCCGCTGGGTCACTACCGCCCCCTGATCGCGGGCTCCGCTGCGCTGCTGATCGTGGGCCTGCTCGACGATCTGCACGAACTCTCGCCGCGAGCCCGATTCGCGGCCCAGATTCTGGCGGTGCTGCTGATGGCCGGTTGGGGTGGGGTCTACCTCGAGAGCTTCGATCGATTGGTCGGTCCGTGGCCGCTGGAACTCGGCTGGCTGGCGATCCCGGTGACCGTGTTCGCAGCGGTCGGCGTGATCAACGCGGTCAACATGGTCGACGGGATGGACGGCCTGGCCGGCAGCGTGATCCTGATCTGCCTGCTTGCGCTCGCGGTCGCCGGCGACCTGGCCGAAAGCGACAGGCATCTGCCGCTGATCGTGATCACCGCGGCCGGGGTGTGTGCGTTTCTGATGTTCAACATCCGCTGGGGCGGGGGCCAGCGGGTGTTCCTCGGTGACGCCGGCAGCATGAGCATCGGCTTCATCCTGGCCTGGCTGCTGATCGACCTGTCGCAGGGAGTTGCCCCGGTGATCCACCCGGTTACCGCACTGTGGCTGCTCGCGGTGCCGCTGCTGGACGCGGTGTTCGTGATGATCAGCCGGATGCGCCGGTCCCAGTCGCCGTTCCGGGCCGGTCAGGATCACCTCCACCACCTGTTTCTGCGCGCCGGATTCGGGGTCAATGCGACCCTGCTGGCGATCGCCGCGCTGGCGCTTTCGCTGGCCGCCTTCGGGTTGTGGAGCCAGCGAATTGGGATCGCGCAGTATTGGCGTTTCGCGGCATTCATCGGCTTGAGCGGGGTCTACTACTGGGTGCTGGACCGGGCCTGGGCGCGGCGACGCTGGCTGGGGCGGGACGTCGACCGGGCGGCCGCGGCGTCGTGATGGCGC
>JBFJNB010000502.1:0-2060 GCA_041633655.1 Lysobacterales bacterium
CCCTCGAGCGGATCGCCGCCTGGCGCGAAATCTGTCCGGACCTGACCATCCGCAGCACCTTCATCGTGGGCTTTCCGGGCGAGACCGAGGCCGAGTTCGAGCACCTGCTCGAGTTCCTGACCGAGGCGCGGCTGGACCGGGTCGGCTGCTTCACCTACAGCCCGGTCGCCGGCGCCCGGGCCAACGCGCTCGACGACCCGGTGCCCGAGGAGGTCAAGCAGGAGCGCTGGGACCGGTTCATGGCGGCGCAGCAGGCGATCAGCGCCGAACTGCTCGCGAACAAGGTCGGCCGCCGGATCGAGGTGATCGTCGACGAGGCCGACGAAGGCGGCGGCGTCGGGCGCGGCTGGGCCGACGCGCCGGAGATCGACGGCGTGGTGCGGTTGAGCGCCGATCGGCCGCTAAATCCCGGTCAGGTGGTCGAAGCCGACGTAACCCGCGCGGACGAATACGACCTGTACGCTGAAGTCAGTTGAACGGGCTGTCCAATCCGAGCCAACTGCTGCTGCGCAACCGTGATGCCATCGATGCCGGTTCGCTGCTGCTGATCAACCCGCCGGGTGACGGCGTCTACGCGCATCTGGCCGACGCCACCGCGCTGAGCCTGGACTTCGGTGAGCACCGGCGGCTCGCGGTGCAGGGAAACAATGCCCGCTTCGGCCTGACCCTCCCGCCGGATCGGTCCTTCGCCCAGGTCGTGCTGTTTCTGACCAAGGCCAAGGCGCGCACCCGAATGCTGCTGGATTTCGCCGGCAGCTTTGGCGCGCCGGGCGGGCGGGTTTGGCTGATCGGGGAAAAACGAGCCGGTATCGGGTCGGTGGCGCGGCTTCTCCGCGACGCGTACGGTGCGAGCACCAAGCTCGACGCGGCTCGCCACTGCATGCTGTTCGAGTCCCCCCGCGGCGGCCCATCGCGCTCCGAGTTCACCCTCGAGACGTACTGGCAGACCGCCGAGTGGAAGCTGGCCGGCGAGCGCTTGCGCATCGCCAGCCTGCCCGGGGTGTTCAGCCACGGCGAGCCGGACCCGGGTACCGCGATGCTGCTGGATGCGGTCGCCTTCGAGGGCCACCCGGCACTGCTTGATTTCGGCTCCGGCTGCGGCGTCATCGCGGCGCACGCGGCCCGGCGCGGAGCCCGGGTGAGCGCGCTCGACTGCGACTGGCTTGCGCTCGAATCAACCCGGCGTACGCTGGCGCTGAACGGCACCGAGGCCGCAACCGTGATCGCCGGCGACCGGTTGGCGCGAATCGACGGGCGGTTCGATCTGATCGTCTCCAACCCGCCGTTCCACCGCGGCACCCGCACCGCGACCGCCGCGGCTCACGCGCTGATCCGCGAGGCGCCGGCGCACCTGAACCCGGGCGGTCGCCTGCTGCTGGTGGCCAACGCGTTTCTCGACTATCCGCGGGTCCTGGACGCGGCCTTCGGCGGCCACCGGGTGCTGGCGGCGGACCGCCGCTACCGGGTCTACGAGGCACGCGCCCGCTGACCGATCGACCCGGACGGCTCACGGTATTCCGCAAGCGATCGTCCCTCCTACTCGTGCTAAGCTAACCGGATGTCGAAGCCCACCATCGCCTCACCGATCCAGCTCTTGGCAGCCGGCGTGTTGATCCTCGCCGGACTGGTGCTGGCCCAGCAGGAGACCGACCAGGTCGCGGTGATGCGGATCAAGGGAGCGATCGGGCCGGCGACCACCGATTACCTCGTGCGCGGAATGGCCGACGCGGAAGCCGCCGGCGATCAGGCGGTCGTGATCCTGATCGACACCCCCGGAGGGCTGGACGCGGCCACCCGCGACATCAACCAGGCGATCCTGGCCTCGAAGATCCCGGTCATCACCTACGTCTCCCCGGAAGGGGCGCGCGCGGCCAGCGCGGGCACTTACATCATGTACGCCTCGCACGTGGCGGCGATGGCGCCGGCAACCAATCTGGGAGCGGCCACCCCGGTCCAGATCATCGGTGGCGGCCAGCCCGACAAGCCCGCCGAGAAAGACCGCGACAAGGCCGAGGGTGAGGACGGCGACGGCGAGGGCAAGTCCGAGCCGGCGCCCTCGG
>JBFJNB010000503.1:0-2045 GCA_041633655.1 Lysobacterales bacterium
GCGCAGCTCGGAGAGATCGTAGCCGGCCGCCTCGATCAGGCGCTCGATCCGGTCGAACTCGGCCAGCTCGATGGCCGGCTCGCGAGCCATGGCCCAGACGTAGTCGCGCTTGTTGCGACCGATCACGGTCAGCCGATAGTCGGGGTCCAGATAGATGATCCGGTAATCCGCCTTGATCGGCCACACGAAGCGCATGCCCCAGATGGCGTTGGACTCCTGGTCGCGGACGAACCCGCGGGGCGTGTATTTTTTCAGCGGACCGTCGAACCCGCCCTGGCGGAACGTGAACGTGGTCGCGATCGTGCCGTCGGAGTCCAGACGGTAGGACTCGACCGCGTTATAGGCGTCCTTTTCCAGCCAGGTCGGGATGCTGGCGATCACGTACCAGTCGCCCATGAAACGATTGAGATCGACCTGGTCGACCGCTTCCAGCGGCGGCTGGCTGGCGCGGCAGCCGAGCAGCAGCGCCGCGCTCAACACGACGGCGGCGTCGACGATCCGGCGTTTGGGGGTGACGGGCGTCATATCAGCACGTAGCGCAGCTTGCGCCCGCCCTCGGTGGTCGATTCCAGCGCCAGCCACTCGCGGTTCTGCGAGTACCACAGATCCAGTCGCAGTTCGCCCGCTTCGACCCGGTAGCGGATCGCCTCGACCGGCTCGCCACGGACCGTGATGCGCTCGCCGGCGACCGGCTCGACGCGGACGTCGAGGTATTCCCCGGTCTGCGCGTTCAGCAGCCGGTCCTGGTTCAGGAAATCCGGATTCCAGTAGGCGAACGTCATAACGCACCCGGGCAGGCTGGCCTGGCCGCCGTCGAGCTCGACCAGAAACCGGTCTTCGGCCAGCGTGCCTTCGACCCGGTACTCGTCGCCGTTGTCGAAGGTTCGCGCCTCGATCCGTTTCAGGCAGTCGCCCTCCCAGCGCTCCGTGTTCAAGTGCCGGTATTCGTAGGCGTTGAAGAACAGGAACTTGACTCGGAACCGGGCTTCGGTCTCGAGCTCCTTGCCGGCTTCCAGATCCTTCAACCGGAAGTTGTGGTAGCCGATCTCGCGGTCGTCCAGGTATACGCGGAACTGCCACTCGCGCGCGTCCACGGCCCCCGCGGCCGGGCCGATGCTCAGACCCAGCAGCAGCGCCAGCGCGGCTGATTGCAGTCGGTTGATCGCTCTCATGATTCAATCTCCTTGCTCGCGGGCTTCGGTGGCCCGGGAAAAAATGCGTTGGTACGTCGGATGTAGTCGCGGTACGCGGGCCGGCGCTGGCCGATGTCGGCTTCCAGCAGCGCCACCCCGGATACCTTCAGCAGCAGCAGCGTCATCAGCGCCGGGGACAGCACGGTCCACCAGCCGCCGGCGGCCAGCGCCAGCAGGAAATAACCCCACCACAGCACGCACTCGCCGAAGTAATTCGGGTGCCGCGTGTACCGCCACAGGCCGCGATCCATCACCTGGTTCTGGTTGGCGGGTTCGGCCTTGAAGCGCGCCAGTTGGGCATCGCCGACGACCTCGAACAGCATGCCGAGCGTCCACAGCGCGAGCGCGAGCGCGTCGATCCAGCCCAGCGGCGTCGCGCCGGAGGAGGCGACCGCGAGCGGCAGCGCGATGAAGCCTGCCAGCGCCGCCTGCAGGCCGAACACCAGGTACAGGCTCTTGAATCGAAATCCCGGCTGATTGCGGCGCCGGATCGCCTGGTAGCGCCGATCCTCGCCCTGCCCGTGGTTGCGCACGGTGATGTAGATCGAGAGCCTGAGCGCCCAGACCGCGACCAGCGCCAGCGCCAGCCACGCCCGCGGACCGGCCGCCTCGCTCAGCCACTGGTAAACGCCGAGCAGCAGCAGAAACATCAGCGACCACAGTGAATCGACGATGCTGACGTCGTCGCGCCACAGGCTGAACAGCCAGGTTGCGAATGCCGCGGCGAATATCGCTGCCAGGGCCCAAGCGTAGGCGCCGAGGTCAAGCATGCTGGCCCACCAGCTCGGGCTCGTCCGCGACCCCGTCGAGACGCCGCGCCAGCGCCACCAGCAGCGGCGTGATCGCCGCCCA
>JBFJNB010000504.1:0-1990 GCA_041633655.1 Lysobacterales bacterium
AGTTGAGCGAGTCGGCTTCCAGGTTGAACGGAACCGAGTTCGCGATGATCGTCGGGTGGGTCTTCAGCTTGCGACCGGTCACAGCCGAGCCGGTAAAGGTCACGGCGTCCTGCTCGGTCAGGTGATCCAAAAGATCCCCGACCCCGCCGCAGATCAACTGGACCGAGCCCTCGGGCAAAAGCCCACTTGCGATGATCTCGCGCACCATCGCCTCGGTCAGATAGGCCGACGCGGTGGCCGGCTTGACCACCACCGGCATCCCGGCGCTGAGGCTCGGGGCGATCTTCTCCAGCATCCCCCAGCACGGGAAGTTGAACGCGTTGATGTGCACCGCGACCCCGCGCTTGGGAGTAAGGATGTGGCGGCCGACGAAGGTCCCGTTGCGCGACAGCGGCTCGACCTCTCCTTCGATCAGGAAGGTGTCGTTGGGGAACTCGCGCCGCACCAGCGACGAGTACGAAAACAACGTCCCGATGCCGCCCTCGATGTCGATCCAGCCGTCGGTGCGGGTGGCCCCGGTCCAGGCCGAGACCTCGTAGAACTTCTCTTTTTTGTCGAGCAGGTATTTGGCGAGTTCCTTCAGCGCCTGGGCGCGCTGATGGAAGGTCAGCTTGCGCAGCGCCTTGCCGCCGACCCGGCGCCCGTAGTCGAGCGCCTGGGCGAAATCGATCCCGTCGGAGTTGACCTCGGCGACCGGCTCGCCGGTGACCGCGTTGAACACCTCGACCCCGGGCTTGGCGCCCGCGACCCATTCACCGCAAACGTAGCTTTCAAGCTTCATGATGGTTCTCCGGATTCGGTGTTCGAGGTCTTCGGGGCCAGATCGGATGCGTCGATGCGCCGGCGGTTCGGCTCGGGCTCGGTCAGCGGCTCGACCGCGCGCAGGGTCGTCAGGCTGCGCACCGCGAGCTGCTGGTACTCGAGCGTGCCCTGGCGCTTCCAGGCGATTTCGGCATCGGTCAGCTCGCGGACCACCCGCGCCGGCGCGCCCATCGCCAGGTGCCGCGGCGGGCACTCGAAGCCGGCCTTGACGAACGCGCACGCGGCGACGATCGCCGATTCCCCGATCACCGCCTCGTCCATGATCACCGCGTTCATCCCGACCAATGCGTTGACCCCGACCCGGCAGCCGTGCAGCACCGCGCCGTGGCCGACGTGGCCGTCTTCCTCGACCACCACGTCCTGGCCCGGGAACGCGTGCATCACGCAGGTGTCCTGCACGTTGCTGCCGGGGCGCAGGATCACCCGGCCGAAATCGCCGCGCAGGCTGGCCGCCGGCCCGACGTAGCAGCGCTCGGAAACGATCACGTCGCCGATCAGCACCGCGCTCGGGTGCACGAACGCGCTCGGGTGGATCACCGGGATAATCCCGTCGATACTGTAAACGTTCATGCTTCGTTCGATACCGATCTCGGCGCGCTTGCGCGGGGGATCGGAATCATACCGAATCACCGCGCGCGGCTAAAACCGCCTCGACGAGTATGGTAAAAAGGGCGATTCGTTTTTCGCAAAGACCACGATGACCCACGAGACCATCCAGTTCGAAATCGCCGACGGCTATGCGACCCTGACGCTGAACCGCCCGGACCGGCTGAACAGCTTCAACGTGAAAATGCACGGTGAGGTGCGCCGGGCGCTGGAGCAGGTGAGCGCCGATGCCGAGATCCGCTGCCTGCTCCTGACCGGGGCCGGGCGCGGCTTCTGCGCCGGGCAGGACCTGAGCGACCGCAACGTCGCGCCGGGTGAGGAAATGCCCGATCTCGGCGATACCCTGGAGCAGCACTACAACCCGCTGATCCGCACCCTGACCGGGCTCCCCAAGCCGGTGGTGTGCGCGGTCAACGGGGTCGCGGCAGGCGCGGGCGCCAACATCGCGCTGGCCTGCGACATCGTGCTGGCGGCGCGCTCGGCGAGCTTCATCCAGGCGTTCTGCAAGCTGGGGCTGATCCCGGACTCGGGCGGCACCTGGTCGCTGGTCCGGGCTCTCGGG
>JBFJNB010000505.1:0-1988 GCA_041633655.1 Lysobacterales bacterium
CGGTGGCCAGCGCCCCCGCGTTGCAGTGGGTGAGCACCGAGGAGCCGGGCTCGATCAGCGCCGCGCCCTGGCCCCCCATCGCCAGGTTCGCGGCCAGGTCCTCGCGGTGGATCTCGGCGGCTTCGTCCAGCAGTGCCCGTTCCGTGTCGGGGCCGCCGGCGTTCGCGCGGACGACCCCGCGCATCCGCTCCAGCGCCCAGCGCAGGTTGACCGCGGTCGGCCGCGCCGCGGCCAGGATCTCCATTTCCCGCTCGATCGCTTCCGCTTCACCGGCATGCTTGCGCGCGGCCAGCACCACCCCATAGGCGGCGGTGATCCCGATCGCCGGCGCTCCGCGCACCACCAGGTCGGCAATCGCCCGGGCGACGTCGGCCGGCTCGGTCAGGGCCAGATAGGTCTCTTCCCGCGGCAGCCGGCGCTGATCCAGCAGCAGCAGCCGTCCGTCCGGATCCCAGCGGATTGCATCGACTCGAGCCGGGTTGGCCGCTGCGTTCATCGTCACTCCTTTTTTCCGCCACCTGGCCACCCATTCTACCCTGGCCATCAGTCCTTCACTTCGATTATTCTTCGCAGCCGAACGAAACCGACGGAGTCGAGATGAGACGATTACTGATCGGCGGCGCGCTGGCCGCCGCGATGGGGATTGCCGCGGCCCAGGGGGAGCAGCCGCTGCGCTACGTGAAGCTCCAGACGAGCATGGGCGACATCGTCCTGGAGTTGAACGCGCAAGCCGCACCGCAGACGGTCGCGAACTTCCTGCGTTACGTCGAGGAAGGCTTTTATGACGGGACGATCTTCCACCGGGTGATCTCGAACTTCGTGATCCAGGGCGGCGGGTTCACCGCGGACCTCACCCGCAAGACGACCCACGAGCCGATCCCCAACGAAGCCGACAACATGCTGCCGAACGCGCCGGGCACGATCGCGATGGCGCGCACCGCGCACCCGCACTCGGCGACCTCGCAGTTCTACATCAACGTGGCCGACAACGTGGCGCTGAACCACACCGGAAAAAGCGATTCGCGCAGCTGGGGCTACGCCGTATTCGGCCGGGTCGTGGCCGGGCAGGATACAGTCGAGGCGATCCGGATGGTCGAAACGGGCCCGCAGGGGCCGTTCCGCGGCGACGTGCCAAGCGAGCCGATCGTGATCGAGGCAGCGACCGTGCTCGAGGGCCCGCCGGCCACACCCGCCCCGCCGGCCGCGGAGCCCACCCCGGAGGCCGCCCCGGAACAGGGATAGTGGTCGCGCTGTTCATCTCGGACCTGCACCTGGACGAGAGCCGGCCCGAGATCACCGCGCTGCTGCTGGATTTCCTCGAGCGAGAGGCGGCCGCCGCGCGACGCCTGTTCATCCTCGGCGATCTATTCGAGTCCTGGATCGGGGACGATCACTCGACCGAGCTGAGCCGGTCCGTGGCCGCCGCGCTGCGCCGGCTTGCCGACCACGGGGTCGAGGTAGGATTCCTCGCCGGCAACCGCGACTTCCTGCTCGGCGAACGCTATGCCGCGCACGCGGGCATGAAGCGGCTCGACGACCCCTGCCCGATCTTGCTTGCCGGGCAAAAAGCGCTGCTGACCCATGGCGACGCGCTGTGCACCGACGACGGCGCCTATCAGGAGTTTCGGGCGCGGGTTCGCGACCCGCACTGGCAGCGTGATTTTCTGGCGCGGCCGATTCCCGAGCGGCTGGAATTCGCACGCCGCGCGCGCGACGCCTCGCGTTTCCACACCGGCGGCGCATCCCCCGAAATCATGGACGTGAACCCGAGCGCGGTGGACGGGCTGATGCGCCGCCACCGGGTGGAACTGCTGATCCACGGCCACACCCACCGGCCGGCGATCCACGACCTGGACGGTGGCCGCCGGCGCATCGTGCTCGGCGACTGGTACCGCGAGGGCAGCGTGCTGCGGATCGACCGCGAGCGGCTCGACCTCGCCACCCTCCCGGGCCTCAGGTCCTAACCCCGAGCCAGGCGCCAAAAAAAA
>JBFJNB010000506.1:0-1983 GCA_041633655.1 Lysobacterales bacterium
CCTGGAGCGCGAAGCTCTTCCCCGGGTTGCCGGCGAGGCGCTCGCAGGCCGCCTCGCAGGCATCGAGCTTGCGCGAGGCGAGGTAAACCCGGGCGCCGGCGCGGGTCAGCGCGTCGGCCATCATGTACCCGATCCCGGTGGCCCCGCCGGTGACCAGCGCGACCTTGCCGCCGAGCCCGAACAGCCGATCCAGATACTCCCCGCTCATGGGGTCGGCGCGTTTTTTTTCAGTTCCACCCGCGCGACCACCATCCGGTGCACCTCGTCGGGACCGTCGGCCAGCCGCAGGGTGCGGATCGCGGTGTACATCGCCGCCAGCGGAAAATCGCGCGACACCCCGGCGCCGCCGTGGATCTGGATCGCGTCGTCGATGATCTTGAGCGCGATCGACGGCACCACCGCCTTGATCTTGGACACCCACAGCGCGGCATCGCGCAGGTCGCCCTGGTCGATCGCGGCGGCGGCCCTGAGCGTCAACAGCCGGGCCATGTCGAGGTTGATCCGGGCCTCGGCGATGCGGTCGTAGTTGCCGCCCAGGCGCGCCAGCGGGCGCCCGAACGCGGTGCGCGACTGGGCCCGCGTGCACATCAGCTCCAGCGCCAGCTCGGCCGCGCCGAGCGTGCGCATGCAGTGGTGGATGCGGCCCGGGCCGAGCCGACCCTGGGAGATCTCGAAACCGCGTCCGCGACCCAGGATCACGTTCTCCTCGGGTACCCGCACGTCGGTGAACTTCAGGTGCATGTGGCCGTGCGGCGCGTCGTCGTTGCCGAACACGTCCATCGGGCGGACCACCTCGACCCCCGGCGCGTCCATCGGCACCAGGATCTGCGAATGCTGCTGGTGGCGCGGCCCGTCGGGGTCGCTCAGGACCATCGTGATCAGCACCTTGCAGCGCGGATCGCCGGCCCCGCTGATGTAGGTCTTCTCCCCGTTCATGACCCACTCGCCGCCCTCGAGCACGGCCGGCATCGAGATGTTGGTCGCGTCCGAGGAGGCGACCCCGGGCTCGGTCATCGCGAACGCGGAGCGGATCTCGCCGGCCAGCAGCGGCTCCAGCCACTGGCTTTTCTGGGCGTCGCTGCCGTAGCGCTCCAGCACCTCCATGTTGCCGGTGTCCGGCGCGCTGCAGTTGAACACCTCCGGGGCCAGCGGCGAGCGGCCCATCTCCTCGGCCAGGTAGGCGTACTCGACCGTGTTCAGGCCCGGACCCCGTTCGCTGTGGGTCAAAAAGAAGTTCCACAGCCCCTGCTCGCGCGCGCCGCGCTTTAAGTCCTCGATGATTTCCCGTTGCCGCGGCCCGAACTGCCACGGGTCGCCGCGGGCGATTTCCGCGTGGTATTCGGCCTCGACCGGCAGCACGCGGTCGCGGATGTACGCGCGCACCTTGTCGATCAAGGGCAGGACTTTTTCGGAGGGGCCGAGCTGCATGGGCTTTTTCCGCGCTACAAGTACCAGCGGCGATGGTGCCACCGTTCGCGCCGGATTGAAACCGACCCCGATGGCGTCAGATCAAGGCCAGAGCCACCCGAACACCCCGGCGGTGACCAGCCCGTACACCAATGCGTCGATCAACTGTTTGATCACCACCGACCAGGGCCGCCCGAACCAGATCCCGTCCTGGATTCCGGCGAAGCCGTAGGCCACCCAGGCGACCACCCCGGCGATCCGGAAGACTTCCAGGTAATCGGCCCCGGCCGGCAAGGTCCGCCCGCAAAGATAGGCCACCGCGACGCCGACGACCAGGTAGTACACGAACGACAGAATCAGCGGTTTGGTCATGTTCGGGGCCGCGCTCGGGATAATCGTCAGGTACCCGGCCGGGCCTTCTTCGAGCTTCCTGACGAACTCCGGTTCTTTCAGCGCGCTCTGGTCCTTCGCGTGCGGGATCGTGTACTGCCCCGGCGCGAGCCCGCGCAGCGCGTTGCGCGCGGCTTCTTCGTCGGAAACTTTCGCGAAGTCGGATTTGTGGTGCGGCAGCACCAC
>JBFJNB010000507.1:0-1974 GCA_041633655.1 Lysobacterales bacterium
GGTGGTGGCCTCGATGGCGCGCCGCTTCGGGCTCCAGGCGCTGGCGGTACCGACCCAGGGCAACGCTGGCGATTCGCTGTGCGCGTACGCCCGCGCCGCCGGGCTCCGCCTGGTCGTGGCGATGCCGGCCGACACCCCGGCGCCGATCCTCGGCAACGTAGCCGCGGCAGCCATGCTCGATCCGCGTATCCGGCTCGAACTCGTGGAAGGCACGATTCGCGAAGCCGGTTTGAAGCTCAAGCGCGACTACCTCCCCCGCGGGTTTTTCAACTGCGCCACGTTCCAGGAGCCCGGCTGGCGGATCGAGGGCAAGAAGACCCTGGGGCTGGAAATCGCCGAGGCACTGGCCGGTTACCGCGGGTGGCGGGTGCCGGACGCGATCGTGTACCCGACCGGCGGTGGCACCGGCGTGCTCGGCATGTGGAAGGCGTTCGACGAACTCCAGGCCCTCGGGCTGATCGGTTCTGAGCGGCCGCGGATCAACGCGGTGCAGAGCGCCGCGACCGCGCCGCTGGTGCAAGCGTTCGAGGCCGGGCGCGACGACACCGAGGCGGTCGCGCCGGGGGCCACTCTGGCGGTCGGGCTCAACGTCCCGGGCGGGGTCGGCCATCGCGAGGTGCTGCGGATCTTGCGCGCCAGCGGCGGGGTCGCGTTGGCGATCGAGGAGGACCGGATCGCGGCGACCCTGAAGCGCCTGTGGGAGACCCGGCGCTGGTGGATCGGCCCCGAGGGCGCGGCGGCGTTCGCCGCGCTCGAACCGCTGCTCGAACGCGGCGCGCTAAACCCCGGCGAGGCCGTCGTGGTGGTCAACACCGGCTCGCTGGAAAAATACCTCCCCAACCTGCGCCATCTGCTCTAGTCAATAGAAATGAAGACTTTTGCCAGCGGTTCCTGGAACACCGTCAGACGCCACGCCAGCGACTCGCCGAACGGGGTCGTGGTGACCCGGTAGCCGGCACCTTCCAGGCGGTTCGCCAGCGCGTCGATCAACGCTCCGGCCTCGGCGACCGGCGCCTTGTTCGGGCTCAGGTGCGCGAACGAGTGCAGCACCACGTGCTCGAGCCCGCGCTTGCCGGCCAGCCATTTGATCTGCTTGACCGCCTTGCGCACGACCCGGGCCTGGTCGGCGCGGTCGTTGGGCTCGGCGTGGATCAAGGCCACGATTCGGGCCGGGCCGCGCGCCGGCGCCAGCGTCTCGTGGTCGTCCGAGAAAGCGAACTCGGCGGCCTGGAACAGCAGTATCTTCATCGCCGGTGTCTGGACAGCTACCCTCAGAACTCCAGGTCCAGCGCCGCGCACAGATAGTCCATAAAGCCGCCGGCGAGGCGGAAACGGCGCTCCAGCAGCGCCGGGAAGCCGCCGGACATCGCCTGCTGCTCGGTCAGCTTGCTGGCCACGACGAAGTCCTTGCGCTTGATGTCCTCGGCCAGCGGGTGGTCCGGGTCGAACCCGCGCGGGGTTCGCTTCAGCGAGTCGCCGCCCAGCCGAAACTGGCGCTTGAAGGCCTTGTCCCGGGTCACCTCGAGCCAGGTCTGCGGGTTGTTGGCGAGAAACGTGCGCACCTGGCTCAGCACCCTGGACTCGGGGTGCCAGATCCCGGCCCCGACGAACACCTCCCCCGGCTGGATGTGCAGATAGTAGACCGGGGCGGGCCGGGCTTTGGCCTCGAGATGGGTGAAGCGCGCCCCGGCCCAGCACTTGTATGGCGTCTTGTCCTTGGAAAACCGGGTGTCCCGGTAGATTCGAAACAGCGAACCGCCGACCGGCTTGTCGCTGCCGCTGTAGTACCGGCTGATCGATTGCAGCCGGGGATTGAAGTCGCGGATCAGGGCGAGGAACGGATCGCGCACGCACTCGAGGTAGCGCTGCTTGTTGGCCTTGAACCAGTCGCGGTTGTTGTTGGCCTCGAGTTCGCGGAAAAACCGGAACGTCTGGTCGGAAAAATAGCCCACCCCGAACTCCCGCAGTAGACGA
>JBFJNB010000508.1:0-1949 GCA_041633655.1 Lysobacterales bacterium
GCCGCGGCGGCCGGGGCCAGCGAGCCCTGGTCCTCGTAGGTCAGGTCGTACAGCCGATCCTGCAGTTCCAGAAACCGCCGCTCGGCCTCGTTGTCGCGATACTCCTCGGCAAGCTCCTCGCGCGCCTCCTCGAACGACTTGCCGCGCGCGGGCTCGATCTCGCGCAGCTTGATCACGTGAAAGCCGTACACGGTGTTGACCGGATCCGAGATTTCGCCGGCCTCCATCGCGAACAGCGCCTCTTCGAACGCGCTGACCATGACCCCGCGCTCGACCCAGTCCAGGTCGCCGCCGGCGGCCGCGGAGCCGGCGTCATCGGAATGCTCTTTTGCGAGAGTTTCGAACGCCTCGCCAGCGCGCGCGCGCTCGGCCAGCCCGCGCGCCTTTTCCTCGGCCGCGATCACGACCTCCGCCGGCGCATTTTCCGGGACCTCGATCAGGATGTGGGAGGTCAGCCGCCGTTCCGGCACCAGGAAGCGGGACTTTTGGTCCTCGTAGCGCTGCAGCAGGGTCGCTTCGCTGGCCTCGGCCTCGATCTCGAGCGCGTCGGCGGCTAGCTCCAGGTATTCGATCGTGACCCGCTCGGGTTCCATGAACTCCGACTCGCGGTCGCGATAGTACTGCTCGACGTCTTCGTCGGCGACCGTGACCTGCTCGGCGAATTCCTCGGCCGACAGCGTGACGTAGCGGAACGTGCGCTGCTGGTCGGTCAGCCGCCGGGCCCGCGCCAGCTCGCCGGGCAGCGCCGCGGCGGTGGCGCCGATCACCGATTCCAGCTCACCGATCAGGATCCCCTCGCGCAACTCCTGCTCGAAACGCTGCGGGGTCATCCCCTGCTGCGCCAGCAGGCTGAGGTAAACGTCGCTGGAGAACTCGCCGGCGACCTTGAACGCTTCGATGTCGTTGATCTCTCGGATCAGCCGGTCGCCGGTCACGTCCAGTCCGGCGGCGACCGCGGCCTGCCGGATGACCTCGTCTTCGATCATCGAGTCCAGGAATTGGCGCCGGATCAGCGGCTGATCGAAGTAGTTGCGCTCCAGCACGTTGCCGAACTGGGCCTGCATCCGGCTGCGGTAACGGTTGAACCGGTCCTGGAACTGCTGGATCGAGATTTCCTCGCCGTTGACCACGGCGATGGCGTCGTTGACGGTGGTCGTGATGTAGTTCTCAATGCCCCACAAGGCGAAGACCACGCTGATCAAAGCGATAATCCCGTAGCCGAGAATTCCGGTCGCGCGTTCGCGAATGGCCTGCAACATGTTCAGCCCTCAAATTGCACCAGTCGTGGGTTTTTTGACCCGGCGGGTCGAGTCAGGTTCGGGTTGAGCCGATCCCAAATTCAAAGGGCGCCGGGAAGGCGCCCTTTGGAATCTTGGCGGAGTGGACGGGACTCGAACCCGCGACCCCCGGCGTGACAGGCCGGTATTCTAACCAACTGAACTACCACTCCCGCAGTTACCCTGGTGGGTGCTGCAGGGATCGAACCTGCGACCCTCGCCTTGTAAGGGCGATGCTCTCCCAGCTGAGCTAAGCACCCCGCGGAAGGCGCGCTAGTTTACGGCATCCTTCAGGGCTTTGCCAGCCTTGAAACCAGGCACTTTCGATGCCTTGATCCGGATCGATTCCCCGGTGCGGGGATTGCGACCGGTGCGCGCGGCCCGCTTCTTGACCGAGAAGGTCCCGAAGCCCACCAACGACACGGAATCGCCCTTCTTCAGCGCCTTGGTAACCGCGGTGAGCACCGCATCGAGCGCATCGGCAGCCTGACTCTTGCTCAGGTTGGCGTGATCGGCAATCTTTTCGACGAGATCAGATTTGTTCATATTCAATTTTCCTCACGATTCTGGCGCCGGTCCATTTCGTTCACGGGAAGCAGACTTCCCACCCAATAGCCCCATGTGTCATCGACACTGCACTCGCGTCCCGTTAACAACCTCGGCGCCAGGGCC
>JBFJNB010000509.1:0-1943 GCA_041633655.1 Lysobacterales bacterium
GCGCCGGGCGCTGGTCGACCACGCGCGCGAGAAAAAGCAGCTCAAGCGCGGTGGCGCCCACTGGCGGGTGACCCTCGGCGAGGCCGGGGCTCTCGCGGACGAACCGGAACCGGAACTGCTCGATCTGGACCGAGCACTGGACGAGCTCGCGCGCATCGACCCGCGCAAGGCCGAGCTGGTCCAGCTCCGTTACTTCGCCGGTTGCCGCATCGAAGAAGCCGCCGCCCAACTGGGGATCAGCGTCGCCACCGCCAATCGCGACTGGCGCCTGGCCCGGGCCTGGCTGTACCGGGCGCTGAATGACGGATGAACCCACCAGAGCACGCTGGCAGCGGGTCGATCAGATCTTCACCCGGGTGCTGGACGCGAGCGAAACCGATCGCTCGGGGCTGTTGCGACAGCTTTGCGGGGACGACGAAAAACTGATCGAAGAAGTGCGGGCGCTGCTTGCGGCCGACCGCGAGGCGGGCCGGTTTCTGGAACGAACCGCCAGTGCGGACGCGCCGGCCAACCAGACCCAGCCCGCAACCGCTCGGATCGGCGATTACCGCCTGCTGCGGCTGATCAGCGAGGGTGGCATGGGCGCGGTCTACCTGGCCGCGCGGGCCGATGAGCTGTATCAGCGCCGGGTCGCGATCAAACTGATCCGCGCCGCCAGCGACTCGGAGGAGGTCCGCTACCGGTTTCAGGTCGAGCGCCAGATTCTCGCTAACCTGGAACACCCGTACATCGCCCGTCTGTACGACGCCGGGGTCACGGCGCAGGGCGCGCCGTATCTGGTCATGGAGTGGATCGCCGGCCGGCCGATCGACGCCTATTGCGACGCCGAGCGGTTGACCGTGCGCGCGCGCCTGCGGTTGTTCTGCAAGGTTTGCGAGGCGGTCCAGTTCGCCCACCGCAACCTGCTGGTCCACCGCGACCTGAAGCCGGACAATATCCTGGTCACCGAGGCCGGTGATCCGAAGCTGCTGGATTTCGGGATCGCCAAGCCGCTGGCGCCGGAGGATTTCGAGCACGCGGTGCGCCAGACCGCGACCGGCATGGCGCTGATGACGCCCCGCTACGCCAGCCCCGAGCAGGTGCTGGGGCAGCCGGTCAATACCGCCAGCGACGTCTATTCGCTCGGGGTCGTGCTGCACGAACTGCTGACCGGCAGCCTGCCCTACCGGCTCACCCAGCGCTCGGCGCACGAGCTGGCCCAGCAGATCTGCACGGCCGAACCGATGAGCCCCAGTCAGACCATCGCCTACCTCGGGGCCGCCGGCGAGCCGATGAGCGGGGGCCTTTCGGTTCAGACCATCAGCCGCCAGCGGCGGGCCGGGGCGGCGGAACTCAAGCGCAAATTCAAGGGCGACCTGGACACGATCGTGCTGACCGCGTTGCGCAAGCAGGCGGCTCGGCGCTATTCGTCGGTGGAGCAGTTGGCCCAGGACATCCGCGACTATCTCGACGACCAGCCGATCAGTGCGCGCCCCGACACCTGGCGCTATCGCACCGGCAAGCTGCTGCGGCGCCACCCGCTGGCGGTGGCCAGCGGGATCGTGGCGGCGGCGGCGGTCGTCACGTTCGTGGCCATGCTGACGCTGCAGTCCCGTCGCGTCGCCGCGGAGGCCGAGAAGTCGGCTCAGGCGCTGGCGGTACTGGTCGATGTTTTCCGCGCCTCCGACATCCGCAGCAGCGGTGGCCGCGACGTCACGGCGCGCGAAGTCCTGGACGCGGCCGCCGCGCGGATCGGCACCGAGCGCCAGGGTTCGCCCGAGCTGCAGGCGACGCTGTTCGACGCGATCGGGCAGGTCTATCTGAATCTCGGCCTGCTGGCCGACGCCGAGGCGCTGCTGCAGCGCGCGCTCTCCGGCTGGAGCGATCTCGGCCTGTCGGGTCTCCGCCTGGCGCGCACCCAGTTGAATCTGGCGCGGCTCAGGCTGGCGCAGGACGACCCGGCC
>JBFJNB010000510.1:0-1873 GCA_041633655.1 Lysobacterales bacterium
CGACCACCAGCACGCGGTCGACCTGGTCCATCAGGTCGTTCTCGACCAGCAGCGGTATCGCGAGGATGCAATACGGCGAGTGCGCGACCCTGGCGCGCTGGGCCATCAGCTCCCGAATCCGCGGGTGCAGGATCTGCTCCAGTCGCGCCCGTCGCTCGGGGTCGTTGAATACGAGCTTGCGCAGCGCCTGGCGGTCCAGCGTGCCGCCCTCGGTGAGCACTTCCGGCCCGAACGCCTCGACCACGGCGGCGAGCCCGGGCTGGCCCGGCGCGACCACCTCGCGCGCGATCTGGTCGGCGTCGATCACCTCGACCCCGTGCTGGGCGAACAACTCGCTGACGGTCGATTTGCCTGACGCGATGCCGCCGGTCAGACCGATCCGGTAGGCGCTCATCCGAGCCCGCTCACGTCGAGATAGGTCTCGATGATGCGCCCGCCCCAGAGCAGCGCGATCCAGCCGGCCGCGGCGATATAGGGGCCAAACGGAATCGGGATGTTGCGGTCGCGCCCACCGAATATGATCAGACCGATCCCGACCAGTGCGCCGACCAGGGACGACAGCAGCAGCACCAGCGGCAACAACTGCCAGCCGAGCCAGCCGCCAAACAGCGCCAGCAGCTTGAAGTCCCCGTAGCCCATGCCTTCCTTTCCGGTGGCCAGCTTGAACACCTGGTACACGCACCACAGCGTCAGGTACCCGGACGCCGCACCGATGATGGCGCTGGCCGGGTCGGTGTAAACGCCGAATGCGTTCAGCAGCAGGCCGAGCCACAGCATCGGCAGCGTGATCAGGTCGGGCAGCAGTTGCTCGCGCAGGTCGATCACGCTGAGCGCGATCAGCGCCCAGGTCAGCGCCAGCGCCGCGGCGCAAGCCAGGCTCGGTCCGAAGTGCCACGCCACCAAGGCCGAGGCCAGCGCCGTCAGCAGCTCCACCAGCGGATACTGAACCGAGATCGGCGTGCCGCAGGCCGAGCATTTGCCCTTCAGCAACAGGTAACTCAACAGTGGGATGTTCTCGACGGCCCTGATCCGGTGCCCGCACTGGGGGCAGGCCGAGCGCGAAAACACCAGATCGGGCGGCGGCTCCAGCGCCAGCTTGCCCTGTTCGCCAGGATCCAGGTGCTCGCGCCGCCACTCGTACTCCAGCCGCCGGGGCAGGCGCAGGATCACGACGTTCAGAAAACTGCCGACCAGCAGCGCGAACAGGAACACCGTACCGATCCACAGGCCCGGATGATCCTGGAACACGTCCAACAACAGCACACCCCCTGTTCAGTCAAATTCACGCTCCGTTTGGACTCGGCCCAAACGGAGCGCATCTAGCGATCAGAAAATACGCGGACGCTACACGGTTGCGGCGAGCTTGAAGATCGGCAGATACATACCGACCACGAGGCTGCCGACGAGCACCCCGATGACCACCATGATCAGCGGTTCCAGCAGGCTGCTGAGGGCGTCGACCGCATTGTTGACTTCGTTTTCGTAGAACTCGGCGACCTTCTTGAGCATCTTGTCCAGCGCGCCGGATTCCTCGCCGATCGCGGTCATCTGGATCACCATGTGCGGAAACAGGTCGACCTGGCGCATTGCCAGCTGCAGCTGGTGACCGATCGAGACGTCCTCCTTGATTCTCATCACGGCCTTCCCGTAGACCGAGTTGCCGGTCGCACCAGCGACGGTGTCCAGTGCGTCGACCAGCGGTACTCCCGCGGCGAACGTCGTGGCCAGGGTGCGGGCAAAGCGCGAAATCGCGGAATGGTGGATGATCTGGCCGATGACCGGGATCTTGAGCACGACGCGATCGAGAAAATGCGCAAACGCGAGCGAACGCTTCTTGAGGAAAAGGAGCGAGCCCACGCCCGCGGCGATCCCG
>JBFJNB010000511.1:0-1867 GCA_041633655.1 Lysobacterales bacterium
GGCCCTTCATTTTTTTTTGATAGAGACTTCCCCAAGCGCGATTACCACGCGCAGCCCATCAGCGCTTGTTCGCTCACCGGCAGTTCCACGCCGAGGCGGGTCGCGAGTACCCGCCGGGCCAGGTCGCAATCCTCGCGCGCCCGCGCCGCCTCCCCGAGATCGCGCAACGTGACCGCATTTTCGGCCAGCAACACCGCTGCCCACGGGTCCCCGAGCCCGGCCTGAGCGCCACCGAGGCGCGAGGCCGACAGCGCCAGGTCCTGCGCTTCGGCGGTTTCCCCGTTCCCGAGCGCGGCTGCCAGCCGCACGCGGCCTTCCAGGGTCGTGGGGCTGTCTTCCCCGTACAGCTCCTGCTGATAGCTCAATGCATCGCGAAACCGTCGCGCGGCCGCGATCCGGTCACCGGTGGCCCGGAGGCTGCGACCCTGCGCCAGCAGCAGCAGGCCGTGCTCGGGCGATCGAGTGGTCCCCTCACCCGGTTGCGACAGTTCCTCGAGCAGGCCGAGCGCGGTCTCGTGATCGCCGATCCCGGCGGCGACGCGCGCCCGGGCCAGCGCGAAGTCGCGGTGCAGTCGATGCCCCGGTCCGTACTCGGGCGGCAGCGCCCGCTCCAGCGCGGACAGGCTCGTCCCGGCCTCGCCAAAGCGACCTTCGGTGAGATCGAAGCCCACCCTTGCCAGCTCGTACTCGAGCCACGCGCCGTCGTCGTCGCCGTAGACCGCTTTGCGGCTGGCGATCGCCTCGTCGATCCAAGCGCGCGCCGGCGCGACCTGGCCCATCCGATGCTGGTAAAGCGCGCCGTAGAAGCGGGCGACGGCGTAGTTCGGGTGGCGCTCGCCCAGCGCCGCGGCAATCCGCTCGACCTCGGCGAAATGGGTCGCCGCGGCCGCCAGATCCCCCAGCTTCAGATCGTACAGGGCCAGCACGATCATCGAGCGGAAGTTCTTGTCGCTGTGCGCCCCATACACCGCCTGGTCGCTGGCAACCGCTTCGGCCGCCAGCTCCCGGGCGCGCCGCGGTTGGCCCCGGGCATATTGGGTCTGGGCCATGCCGCGCAGGATGAAGCCGCGCTGAAAGGCGAGCGCCTCGCTGGTCGAGGCCAGCTCCAGCGCCCGCTCGAACTGGGCCAGTGCCGCGTCGTAATCGCCGAGCTTGCGCAGCGCGCTGCCCATCGTGGTCACGACGATCACCCGTGGACGCAGCGTTTCCGGATCCTCGCCGAGCAGCTCCAGGGCCTGGTTGTCGAGTGCAATCGCCTGGTCGGGCAGGCCGTTGTCGAACAGCGCGATCGCCATCGCGTGCAGCGCGCTGGCCTGGTCGTAAGCGTGCTCGGGACCCAGCTCCCGACCGAGGCGCACCGCCTCGGCCGCGCTCGCCATGGCTTCGTCGGGACGGCCCAACCCGACCTGCGCCGAGCCGAGCGAGTTGAGGATCCGGATTCGCGCCCCGAGGTCGGATTCGGGGTCGGCGTCCAGCAGCGCCAGCGCGCGCCGGGCCACCCGCTCCGCCGCGTCATAGCGGCCCAGGCCAAAATACGCCGCGGCCATGGTCTTTAGCAGTTGAACCTGGACCCCCGGCTGGTCGTCGAGCTGCTCCAGGTTCGCAGCGCCGCGGTCCAGGAGTTCGACCACCGAAGGGTCTTTGCCGCCGCTGTCGCGCGGATCGGCCTGCTCCAGCAGATCGGCCAGGAAATCGGACACCGCCTGCGCGGTGCGGGCCTCCCGCTGCGCGAGGCGCTGCGCCGCCAGGGTCTCGCGCCAGGAGGCCAGCACCGCGACGAACGAAATCAGCAACGCGATCAGGGTCAGCGCGGTGGCCGCCACCCCGCCGCGGTGGCGACGGGCGAAGCGGCCGAGCCGATAAGCCC
>JBFJNB010000512.1:0-1800 GCA_041633655.1 Lysobacterales bacterium
CCTTCTCCAGCGGATTCACGCAGCAGCCGGAGGTGTGCGCCGAGACGACGGACGGCGAGGGCGTTGCCTGGATGCAGCGGATGGCGGCCGCCACCGGCGCGGCGCTGGCGGGCAGCCTGGCGATGGCCGACCGCGGCGGCTACTACAACCGCTTCCTGTTCGTGACCGCCGAGGGCGTGCTGGCGCACTACGACAAGCGCCACCTGTTCAGCCTGGCCGGCGAACATGAGCGTTACCGCCCGGGACGGGAGCGGGTCGTGTTCAGCTACCGGGGCTGGCGGATCTGCCCGCAGGTCTGCTACGACCTCCGGTTTCCGGTCTTCTCGCGCTGCCGCGATGACTATGACCTGCTGCTGTACGTGGCCAACTGGCCGTTGCCGCGGCGGGCCGCCTGGTCGCGGCTGCTGGTGGCCCGCGCGATCGAGAACCAGTGCTACGTGGCCGGCCTGAACCGGGTCGGGGACGACGGCAACGGCTGGACTTACGCCGGGGAATCGGCGGTGATCGACTACCTGGGCGACTCCTTGCTGGACTTGGGCTCGGTGGAGGCCAGCGGTCGCGCCAGCCTCGATCTCGCCGCGCTGCGCGAGTTCCGGCGCCAGTTTCCGTTCTGGCAGGATGCCGACGAGTTCGAGTTGAGCCGGCCGGAAAGCGACCGGACCGAGTTGCGGGCCGAGGCTGGAAGTTGCAAATAATGACCTGAATCGAGCCTCGGGTGGGGTTTTGCGCCCGCTCGAGCGCCCGGATTTGGTAGAATCTCCACGGTGAACGATACCAGAAGAAAGCGCTTGCAGAGGCGGCCGGTCATAGCGGCGGTCTGGGTGGCGATCCTGCTGGCCAGCGCGGGCGTTTGCGCCGGGCCTCCGATTTTTGCGACCCCGGACCAGGCCGACCTGATCCTCGCGGCGCGGTCGCTGAAGGACGGGCACGAGCAGGAGGCGTTCGACCGGTACCTGCGGGCGGCGCGTTTCGGCAACAAGGACGCGCAGAAGAGCATCGCGCTGATGTACATCAAAGGCATCGGCGTGGGCAAGGACTGGGCCAGGGCGTACGCCTGGTTGAAGCTTGCCGCGACCCACCAGAATGCACGCATCGTGTCGGCGCGCGACGAGGTCCTCGGGGCGCTGCGTGAGGACGAAATCGCCGCGGCCGATGCGCATTATCAGGAACTCGTGGTCGAGTACGGCGACCAGGCGGCACTGGGCCGGCGCGTGGACTGGGTGGGCGAGCAGAAGCGCGAGCTCACCGGCTCCCGGATCGAACCGATCGGGGCGCTGCGGGTTCAGGTGGCCGATTCCACCGGGTACAACTGGGAGTTGTCCGGGGACGAGTACTTCCGGGTGCTGGACGGCTACGTCGCCGAGATGAAGCGCTACCTGGAGCCGGAAGAGCTGCAGACGATCGAAACGGTCCGCCGGCAATAACCTCACGGCCACCCGGTGGCTAGCCGAAAATCCCCTGTAGATACCACCGGCGCGAGCGCCGGTCCCGAAACACCCACAAGCGTTCGCCGGGGCGCGCCTCGGCGGTGTAGTAATCGCGGCTGACGTCCCGGCCGTCCCACCAACCGGACTCGATCCGCTCGGGGCCCGCCAGTACCCGCTCGGGGGCTTGGGCCAGCGCCAGGGGTTCGTCCAGCAGCCACAGCGGGCGCGCGCCGGCCGGCACCGGCGCGGCTGGCCCGGAAGCCGAGTTCGGATCGATCCGGCGCCACGCAAGCTCGGGGCGGTGGTCGGCATGGCGCGCCAGCGCGAACACCGCGTCTACGCCCAGCCGCGAACGCAGCCGCTCGAGCAGGCG
>JBFJNB010000513.1:0-1725 GCA_041633655.1 Lysobacterales bacterium
GCCAGTATCACGTTCGACGTGATCACCCAGATCACCCCCGCGTTCGACTGCGGCTCATCGGTCGTAGTCGACTATCTGGGCGCCGGCCACGCTGGCGGATTCTCGAACACCCCCCGGGGTCGCGCGGTGACTTTCCAGGTCGGCCCGGGCGGCTGCGATTCGACCGTGCAGTGCCCCGGGCCGCTGGCCCCCGAATTCCTGCCCCAGCGGGGATTTTGGTACAACGCGCTCAGACCCGGCAACGGGCTGGACGTCCATTTCGCGCCGTTCGAAGCGGGGCTTGGGATCTATTCGGCCTGGTACACCGCGCGCTCGAATCACCTGCCGATCTGGTACTATCTGCAGACGCTTGGTGGGGACCAACTGCTCAACGACCAGGTGCGCACGGCGCTGCTGAAGTTCACCCTCAACGGTGACATCGTCTCGACCGCGCCGACGTTTGAAGTGATCGGGTCGGCGAAGTTCTCGTTTATCGGCCAGTCCAGGGCGCTGATGACCTGGCGCATCAACGGCAGCACCGGTGGCGAGATCATCGAGTTCTTCGACCTCGACGCGGGTCCGGTCGACGATACCCTGACCGACCAGTACTACAACCCGGCCGAGTCGGGCTGGGGAATCGGGCTGCATCGGCAGGGCGACCAGGAGTTCTCCGCGATCTACTTCTACGACGTCAACGGCGAGCCGAGCTGGACCGTCGTGGTCTCCGACGGCGCGGTGCTGGCCAACGACGGCGATGCGGCGCTGGGCAGCTTCAAGGCCCACTGTCCCGGCTGCGTCTGGACCCCGGCGCAGATCCTGCTCGGCGGCACCATGTCCCGAACCCTGAACCCGGATGGCACCAGCGTGCTCGACGCGATGGACGTTTTGATCGAAGGCGAGGTCAACATCGATTGGGAGCGTACCAATCTGCCGCTGATCCAGATCCTGCCGGAATAGGATGCGGCGGCTGATTCTGCTTCGCCATGCGCGCGCCGCCGACGGCTCCGCCAGCGGGGGTGATCGGGATCGGCCGCTGACCGACGAGGGCCGGGCCGATGCGCGCGCTCAGGCGCAGCGGCTGACGGCGCTGCGGGTCGGGCCTGACCGGCTGATCACATCGCCGGCCGCGCGCGCGGCGGAGACCGCGGAACTCATCGCCGGGATCCTCGCTCCGCAACTGCGCCCGGAGCCGGTGGCCGAGGTTTACGACGCGCGCGTCGGCGCGCTGATCGAGGTGCTGGGGGACTACCCGGCAGACCGGGTGCTGCTCGTCGGGCACAATCCGACCCTGTCCGAGCTGGCGAGCTGGCTCGGCGGCGAGCGGGTGGCGTTGTCACCCGCCGGGTTCGTCGTGCTGGAGTTCGACCCGCCCGGGACCCACCCGCTGCAGCCGGGCAGCGCGCGTCTCGCGCACCTCCAGCCCCGCCCCTAAAAAGGGGGGTCATAAAAAGGGGGTCAGGTTCACTTTTGCTCGGCCGCACAGGGCACGGGCACTGAATCGGAAAAAAGTGAACCTGACCCCCTTTTTAGAGGCTGGCCCGGTACACCGACACCAGCAGCTCCAACCCAGCCCGGTCATCGCTGTCGAACCGCGCCGGACGCGGCGAATCGAGGTCCAACACCCCGATCAGTTCATCCCCGGCGACGATCGGCACGACGATCTCCGAGCGCGAGGCCGCGTCGCAGGCGATGTGGCCCGGGAAGGCATCGACGTCCTCGACGAGAAGCGTCTCGCGCCGGGCCGCC
>JBFJNB010000514.1:0-1644 GCA_041633655.1 Lysobacterales bacterium
CACGACGTGCTGGTCGACAACCGCCTGATCGGGCCGCGCGCGGTGGCCGGCGAAGCCGCACCGGCGCGGCCGGCCGCGACCCCACCGGAGGCGTCGTCCGAAGCCGACGTGGTCGCCGCCGTCGCATCCCGGGCGAGTGAAGCCCCGGCCCGCAACGTGCCGGTACCGGAGTCGGCGACGGCGACGGCAGGTGCCTCGACCGATCGCGACCGCGCGGTCAACCTCAACCAGGCGGCGTTCGACCGGCTGGAGCTCGAAGACGAGAAACTCGCCAAGCGCAAGGAGGAAAAGTCCCAGTCGCTGGGCCGACTGGACGACCTGGCGCTGGACCGGAGCCTGGAGGAGGCCGCGGTCGAGCAGCGTCGCCAGCGGCCAAACCTGCGCGAGTCCGAGCGACCCGAGGGCCGCGGCACCCGCAAGGAGCAGGTCTACCTGCCCGCGCCGCAGGCCGGCGCCGCGCCCGCGGTGGCCGAACCGACGGCGCAGCCTGGCGGACAGCTCGAGGTGCCGATCCGCGCCTTCGAAAGCGAGATCGACCCGCTGGCGTTCGGCCTGCTCGACAGCGGGCACCTGGTGCTGTTTCGCAAGGTCTGGCGCGAGGGTCAGCGCTACATCCAGGGCGCGCTGATCGCACACGAACCGTTCGTGCGCGGCTTGATCGAGGATCCGTTTCGGGCAACTTCGCTGGCCGCGATGAGCGACCTGATCGTGGCCCACGGCGGCGGCGTATTGAGCGCGTTTCGCGCCGGCGCCGACGGCAGCTACGGCGCGGCGGAGACCGACCTGGCCGGCACGGTCTTGTACCGGAGCGCGCTGGCGGCACCGCTGAGCGCGATCGAGCTGGTCTTCACGGTGACCCGGCTGCCGTCGGGGCCCGGGGCCGCGCTGATCACCTGGGTGGGGGTAATTCTGGGTGCGGTGCTGATCGGCGGCTGCCTGCTGCTGTATCGACTCGGCGTCGGCCAGATCGAGCTGGCACGCCAGCAGCAGGACTTCGTGTCCGCGGTCAGCCACGAGCTGAAAACCCCGCTGACCTCGATCCGGATGTACGGCGAGATGCTGCGCGAGGGCTGGGCCGACGAGGCCAAGAAGCGTACCTACTACGATTTCATCTTCACCGAGAGCGAGCGCTTATCCAGGCTGATCGCCAACGTGCTGCAACTGGCGCGGATGACCCGCAACGAGGCCGAGCCGGACCTCAAGTCGGTCACCGTCGGCGAGGCGCTCGACCTGGTGCGCTCCAAGGTCTCATCGCAGGTCGAGCGCGCCGGCTTCACGCTGACCGTGGAAGCGGCCGACGAGGTGACCGGGCGGGTGCTCGAAATCGACCCCGACGGTTTCGCCCAGGTGTTCATCAACCTGATCGACAACGCGCTGAAATTCGCCGCGAAGGCCGAGCGGCGGGAGATCGATCTGACGGTGGCTCCCCGCCGCGGCGGCGCCATCGCGTTCGCGGTGCGCGACCACGGGCCCGGCGTTCCGAAGGGCCAGTTGAAGAAGATCTTCCAGTTGTTTTATCGCTCGGAGAGCGAGCTGACCCGCGAGACCGTCGGTACCGGCATCGGCCTGGCGCTGGTCAACCAGTTGGTTCAGTCGATGGGCGGCAAAGTGGACGCGCGCAACGTCAACCCCGGCGCCGAGTTC
>JBFJNB010000515.1:0-1563 GCA_041633655.1 Lysobacterales bacterium
ACCGTGGTCAGCGAAGTGATCAGCGCCAGGTTCTGCTGCTGTGATGGAGAACGGTTCGCGGGGGACTCCAGCACCCCGGTGCAAGCGTTGACCGCCGCCGCGACCTGGCTCGAGTCGACCCCGGCGGGGAATCCCCTCGCCCCGCCGGCGATCCGCGCCGCGGGTTCGGCGCTGCAGACGGCGTCATAGATCAGGCGCAGGTCGACCAATCCATCCCACCAGCGCGATCCGGCCAGCGGCGCGCACAGCGGCAGCGCGCCGACGACGTTACCGGCCAGTCCGCCCTCACCAGCCTGCACCGCGACCAGCCCGCCGATGTCCGCGCCGTACACGAAAATCTGCGCTGGTGTGCCGAAGGCGGTGCTGAACGCGGTAAGGAACTGGTTCAGATCGCGGCTGCTGCCGAACAGCGACCACCCGCCCAGGCCGTAGGAGGTGGCCGCGACCGCGTAGCCCTCGGCCAACTGGAGGTCGACCAGCGGGCCCAGGTCGGGGTTCGGCGCCGGCGCCCCGAGATCGAACCCCTTGTTCCAGATGACCAGACCATCGACCGGGGCCCAGCCGTCGGGGACCTCGACCTGGTAGTAGGCCCCGCTCGGGGTCTGCCCGGAGAGCTGACCGGCGAATACCGCCGGCGCCGCCAGGGCCAGGCACAAAGGCAGCAGGACCTTCACAGCAAGGGACATCGTTACTCCTCAACTCGCGCCGCGCATAGGGGCGCCACAAGAATACAGGACTGACAATCGTTCACAAATCACTTGCTTGCGTTCACGGAAAAATCTCCGCCGCAACCCGATAATCGAAAACGAGTCAAGCGGATTTGACTGAACCGGAGAGCAAGATGAAAAGCATAGACTGGGACGAAAGGAATCCGGCCACCGAGCCAGACCGATATCATCAATCCGAACGGCAAATCCAGACCGTCGATCTATGCGAGCACCGGCTGAACTTGATCGCCGAGGTCGCGGCGGCCAGGCGCGCCGCCAGACAGCGCTTCATTGCCCAGAGTAACAACGGGTGACTTGAGTTTGATCACCGTCTACGCCAGCGGGTTTTCTATACAGGACACTCAAAAAAAGCCGGACTTCCGTCCGGCTTTTTTATAATAGCGATTCCTCGCTAATCGTCGTGCCTATTCGTCGGTGGCCAACCTCGCCTCCAGGCGTTCGAGGCGCCGATGGAGCTGCTCGATATAGATGTGAGCCATCTCCAGTTCATTGAGCATCCCGCCCGTTTTTCTGCTGGCCCGCGAGATGAGCGACGAGCTGGCCGGCGCCCGGACCGCGGCGCTGGCCCAAGAAGGCGATCGCGCGCGGGATCCCGGTCCGGTGAGAGCCCGGCCGCGGCTTCAAGCGAGCGCAAACTCCAGCGCCGCGGCCGCGTGCAGATAGGTGGTGTCGAAGGAGGGAACCGCGAGATCATCCGCCGAGATCAGCAGCCCCACTTCGGTGCAGCCGAATATCACGCCGTCGGCCAAGGATTTTGAAGAACTTTTGATGGTCTTTTTCAGCGAAATGGCTTAGCCTTGCCGCGGCTTCAACGTCACTTGGAGAGGGTCGCAAA